>CAYSWP010000055.1:0-10062 GCA_964434795.1 uncultured Desulfobacteraceae bacterium
AACAGAGATGGAATGGTAAATGTGGGTGATGCCCTGGTAATCCTAAGGAAGGCACTGGGGATTATTGGGTTTTAGTCTTAGAGAGGGATTTAGCCTATTTCCAAATATTTTTTTCTCTCACCGCCTATTGCCCATAGCTCCTATGCCCCGCAGGCCAGGTTAAAGTCAGCGTGTGTCCGTGCATTTCTGCCTGTTGTAGCAAAGCGTAAGTCACGCTATCGGGGCACTATGAAATCTTTACCCTGTTCAATTCGCAGACCATTTAACTGGGGCTCCTACCTTTCTATTTCATTGGGGTGGCTAATTAATATACACACTTAATATATGTTGACAAATACATATAAAAGTGTAATGTATTATGTGTTTTAAATTACCTATAAGGAAGTATGTGATGAATACAAATACAGTGCGTTTAAATATTACAATACCAAAAGAACTGGCTCGGACACTGAAAGAAATTTCCAGCCCGAGAAAACGGAGTCGCTTTATCGTTGAAGCCGTCACAAAACAGATCGAGCAAAGGCGAAAAGAAGAGCTTGAGAAAAAATTAGAAGAAGGTTATCGTGCTGCTGCAAAAGAAAGCTCATTCCTGTCAAAAGAGTTTGAAGGCGTTGATTTAGAGGGATGGAATGACTATTAATAGAGGTGGGATATACCTTGCCGCACTCGATCCGGTCATTGGGAGCGAGCTTTCCAAGACACGGCCCGTTGTTGTTGTTTCCAACAATAAAAACAATGAGTTTTCTGGTACGGTAACAATATTGCCCATTACATCGAAAAACATTATGAAAATTTACCCTTTTGAGATCTTGTTGCGCAAAGGCACCGGAAATTTACCTAAGAACTCAAAGGTTAAGGCGGACCAGATTAGAACACTTGACAAAAGTCGAATCGTGAAATTCATAGGTATGTTGGAAGCGGATTACATTGCCCAGATTGAAGAGGCTATGAAGGTTCACCTGGCTTTGTTATGATTAGATTACATTACGTAGATGTTAAATATGTATTTGATATTTAAGGGGCTGCCAGCGAAATATCTGAATTTGAATCTCTAAAGACCCTGATTAATCCTTCTTGTTCTGCTATTTACTATTTGTACAATCGCCTGCGGATGTTTACAGAACAGAGTGGGGGATTTTATACTTTCTGATTCACAAGGCAAATAGACCTCACCAATTACCGGGCAGCCTATCAGTGAATCAGATATTGGCCCAACCCATCTGATGCGGGTAGGCATGCAGGTTAACTGCAGGCCAAGCATAAACACTTGACTTTTAAGGCATATTGTGGCTAATCTTTAGTCGCAATATATCAATACAATGGTTAAGTCCCAGTCACAAAATATGCTTCTATCGAAACTCCTGATGATCGAACATGAAATAGAAAGAAAAATTGAAGACTTTAAGGAATTGGGAGAACTGAGAAGTCCTTTGCGCTAATCAGTCGCTTATCGGCAGTAACTAATGTAAGTTGATAAACCATTGCGGTTGCAGCAATAAATCTATCCGCAGGGTCCTGATGAGGGAAATTAACATCACGACTTTGAATTGCTACTTCCTGATTAATAGCAGCTTCCCTGAAAGGAAGGTTTTGCAACATATTTCGTATGCCCTTTTTTCGATCAGCTTCCAGGATAATTCGACGCTTTTCAGCTAACAAAAGGATTTCCCATACGCTTATAGGGGAAAACCAGAGTTCATTGGATTCATTTTCGAGTTCCACAGCAATATCCTGAGGCAATCAGGATTAGATATAATTATGCAGATGCCCATAATAATTTCGGAATTGCCCTGGCCAGGCAGGGCCGCCTTAACGAGGCTGTGAAACAGCTTTATGAGGCATTAAGGATAAAGCCCGGCTATGGAGATGCCCATTATAACCTTGGCATCACCCTTTCAAGAATGGGCCGCTTTAAAGAGGCCGAAGACAATTTCTTTGAAGTATTAAAGATTAATCCTAATGATGCAGAGGCGCATTATTATATGGGGAACGTCCTAAAAAAGCAGGGGAGGTTAAACAAGACAATAAGCCATTATTACAAGGTATTGAAATTGAAACCCGATTTTGTTAAGGTCCATATTAATTTAGGGGTTGCCTTGAGCAGTCTTGGAAGATTTAAAGAGGCTATATCTCACTATTTTGACGCAATAAGAATAAATCCAGGCTATAAGGCAGCAGCCTATTATAATATTGCCTGTCTGTATTCAAGACAAAATATGGTTGAGGAATCTGTTAAATGGTTGAAAGAGGCTGTTAATGCTGGATTTAAAGACTGGAATATCATTAAGACTGACGAAGATTTAAAAAACATAAGGGGTTCACTGCTATACAAACAATTGTTAGAGGGACAGTTAGAATAAACTATTGCTTATTCAAAATTTGACAATCTCGTAAAAAGTCCCAAAATACCGTTTTCCGTCATTCCGGCCTGTCTGCGTGCGACGCACAGGCAGGCGAAAGCCGGAATCCAGTCTTTTCAAGCAGTTGCAGACCATCTGGACTCCGGTTTTCATAGGAGTAACGACTTTTTACGGGACCGTCAAAATTTAATTCACTAATAGTTTGCATAGTAGGGGATAATGATATGCGGGAAAGACTCAAATTAGAGGTAGAAAAAGAAACAGGAGATAATTATAAGGTAAGCATAACTGCCACCATTGAAATAACAGGAGGTGATGGGTCAAAGGTGAGTGGCAAAATCTTACTTACGCCGAAGTGTATTTCCTATAAGGCATTTGAGGTGGAGGTCTTTCAAATTAAGGAACAGCTTGATAAAATGTTAATTAAATCAAGGCAGATATTTGAGGCAGGGGGAGGTGAAGATTACAGCCTGAGTCTGGATGAGAATTTGAGTGATAAGGGGCTATGGAATATTATGTCTACAATAAAAGATGTAGATATATTATTGGAAAAGTTTAACGGAATGAGTCACCAAAAAAGAGTTGAGGTGGCTGATTATATACTTTCACATGAAAATATTTTTTCCGGAACAGGATCTATCTTTTCAGAGAGATATAACAGTGAAAAAGGAATTCTTGAATAAGTTTTCGTAATTACTCAGGTGGTTAGGCTAAAGACTGAAGACTGTTAGGAAGAACAGGAATACGGCTTGTTTTGAAGTCATGTTTTGTGCGAGAATCTGCTCTATTTCCAACAAAATGCATTAATCGTGCTTTTTAAACCCCTTCAGTCTAAACCCTCTTCAGCCTGACTACGTGAGTAGTCACAAGTTTTTTTGATAAATTTATAGGCTTGTCATCATTTGTGCATTTAAAAAACAGATTTACATTCAATGGATAAAACACCAGTTCATATACCAATCAACGGCACAATAGATCTCCATACATTTTCGCCAAAAGATGCATCTGATGTAATAAATGAATATATCAATGTATGCTTTCCTAAAGGGATAATGGAAGTCAAAATAATTCATGGAAAGGGAAAGGGGATTTTGCGGCGCACGGTGGAGTCTGCTTTAAAAAAGCACCCTCTTGTGATATCCTTCAGGCAAGATTCAGGACCATCAGGGTGGGGCGCAACCATTGCTCTGTTGAAAAACCCTAACAGGAGTAAATATGAAGAAAAGATTTAAATCATTTAGTGTAATGGCTATTTTTATTTTAATTTTCTCTGTTGCAGTTCTGCTGTTTCTTAAATTTTTTATTGGAGACAGTGGAGGTAAATACATTTCCTTAATCGATAAGGGAATCACCATTGGCGAGGCAAAAATAACCATAATCAGTATAATTTATCTTATCGCTTTTCTTGTTTTTTTTCATTTCCTATCAAAGATCATCAAGGATGCTCTCCAAAACAAGGTTCTTCCTCGAACAAGGTTAGATATTGGCGCAAGGGCATCATTTATTAATATAGTTGTCTATTCATTCTGGATTCTTGCCATCTATACCATTATAAATATCTTAGGTGTCAATCTTTCGTCCCTGGCATTCTTGGCTGGAGCCCTTGGTATAGGTATTGGTTTCGGATTGCAAAATATTGTGAATAATTTTATAAGCGGAGTCATATTGCTTTTTGACCCCTCTATCCAGGTCGGGGATATGGTGCAGATTGGAGATGACTGGGGAACAGTAAACAGGATTAACATACGAACTACTATTGTTCAGACATTTGACAATGCATCGCTTATTATACCTAATTCCGACATGCTCTCAAACAAGGTAACAAACTGGTCCTTCAAGGATCCAAAGGTTCGGCGTCAGGTAGATGTTGGTGTAGCTTATGGTTCCGACGTTCAAATGGTCCGGAAAATTCTATTAAAAATTGTCACCGGCATGCCTGAAGTAATGAATGATCCTGCACCAAATATAGAATTCCGTGATTTTGGCGACAGTGCACTTATATTCAGAGTTAGATTCTGGATATCTTCACCTGACTTCTGGTTGGCTGCACCGACAGAGCTAAGATTTCACATAGATGAAGAATTTAAGAAAAACGGTATAGAAATAGCGTTTCCTCAACAGGATATACACATCAGAAGCGCTATTGGTCTTGAAAAAGTCTTTAAGGATTAGATATACCCCGAAAGACCATGCTGGCAGCACGACTCCATAGAATAGCATTGCAGATATATTACAAAGACTTCAGGAGGCGGTTTTCAATTGCCCGCAGGCAGCTGATATGTCCCCACCCTTGCTCCTTCTAATGGTAACGGTTAAGTTTTTTTTGATTAGCGTATTTTTAAAGCCAAATATGGTTTCCTCATCAGGCGATTTAAAAGGACTTCCATTGTAATGGTTAAATGGAATGAGGTTTATTTTTGCGCTGACACCCCTTAAAAGCTTGGCCAGATTTGATGCGTCTTTTATACTGTCATTGATGTTTTTTATCAGGACATATTCAAAGGTTATTCTCCTGCCCTTTTCCAGGGGAAAACGCCGTAAGACCTCAATCAATTCTCTTAATGGATATCTTTCATTAACAGGCATAAGGAAATCCCTTGTTTTGTCATTGGAGGCGTTTATTGAAACAGCAAGGTTGACTGGCATTTCTCTTGCTAACTTTTCAATTTTAGGGACCAACCCACATGTAGACAGGGTCACACGGCGGCGGGAAAAACTCAATCCATCATGAGAAATAATATTTTTCACCGCCTTTTTTACTGTATCGAAATTTGCCAATGGTTCCCCCATTCCCATAAAAACAATATTCGTCAGTTTTTCCGGCTTTTCCATAGATTGTCTGGCCTGGATAACCTGATTTATTACCTCAGAGGCCCTCAGATTTCTTACAAGCCCCTGTTTGCCGGTAAGGCAAAACTTGCACCCCATGGCACAGCCTACCTGAGAGGATATACATAAAGTATAATGATATCTTTCTGGAATAAGGACAGATTCAATTCTGTTTCCATCCTCAAGTTCAAATAAGAATTTTTTAGTGCCGTCGAGAGAGTTCTCTGTTTTTATTACCTTGAGGCTGCTTAAAATACAATGGGAGTTAAAATACCTTCTTAGTTCCTTTGAAATGGTAGTCATTTTATCAAATGACTCGGCCTGATGGCCGAATATCCAGCGCCTGATTTGCTCGGCCCTGTATTTCTCGATCCCGATTTTTTCTACCCATGCCCTGGTTTCTTCCAGGTCCATGTCTTTAAAGTCCACTTTGACCATAAGCGCAAATAGAATTCTCGCAAAGCGTTTGACTTTGCAGGTATGTTGTGTCTACGATTTCATAGTTCTCAGCTTTGCAAGCTCCCATACATAATCATATATATGAAGACCCTTGCTTGCTGCTATTATCTCACCGTCCTCCACACCTATATTTTCAGACATATATTCCTTTAGAAGTTGGATAGCCCCCAGGTTGGCTGGAAACCCGTTCCATAGATCCCATGATCGAAAATAAACCACAAAATTGAGCTTACCGTCCTTAATCCTGGTGTCTATGCCCCTGAGACAGGGAGGGTCCTCAAGGTATAATGAATTTTTGTCACCTACCGCCATAAAGGCCTGGTTTGTGCCATGACCATCTTCTCTATACATCCGGATAATTTCCTTTATTTGGGGCTCAAGATATTCTCCATAGGTATATTCTTCACCCTTCTTTTTAACGGAGGTCATTAGATATGGTAGATATTGGTCAAGATAGTCATCAGCCACAGGATTAGGTATCCCAAGAGCAGGGGGGATGTCAGGCAAAAGTGGCCTTGTGCCTGGAAATTTTATGTGTACTGTAATGTAGTCGAACTCGAGCCTTTCCTGGCCTTTATAGCTTCCCCTGTCGATTTTGTATGTTCTGCCTTTATCAAGTATCTGATAAACGCATTGAAACCATGCGTCCGGTAAGTCACGGGCCTTAATGAATTCAAGCTGCATTTATATCAACCTCCAATCAATAAAAACCACACTGCCTCATAGGAGGCTGTCCGAGAATAGTAATTTTTTCTCAAATCGAGGAATGCGAAAAAAATTACCGCAGGCATATAGTTGATATTCCGAGGATAATTTTTTGAGCATGACAAAGAGTTGAGGAAAAAGGGCATTCTCGGACAGCCTCCTAACAAACTTTCTCTACCCAGCCATAGGTATCAGGCTTTTCTCCATATTGAATGCCTGTAATTTCATCGTAGAGCCTTTGTGAAAGTTCGCCCATTTTACCACCTGCTATGCTGTAGTCCTTGTCTTTATATGTTATCTGCCCCACTGGTGAAATAACTGCTGCGGTTCCAGTTCCAAATGCTTCCTTAAGCCTGCCGCTCTCTGCTGCAGACACTACCTCATCAATAGAAACCAGTTCTTCCTTAACTTTCACCCCCCAGTCTTTAAGTATCCTTATCACTGAGTCCCTTGTTATACCTCCTAAAATACTCCCTGTGAGCGGGGATGTTAAGGCTACATCATCTATTACGAAAAACATGTTCATAGTTCCAACCTCTTCAACCCACTTCTTTTCACATCCATCTAACCAGAGTACCTGTGTGAAGCCTTTTTTCTTTGCCTCTTCTGTTGCGAGCAGGCTTGCAGCATAGTTACCGCCTGTTTTTGCCTCGCCTATGCCGCCTACAACGGCCCTGACATATTTGTCTTCAACGAATATTTTAACAGGGTTTAACCCCTCCTTGTAGTATGAACCAACAGGGCCTATAATAATATAGTACAGGCATTTGGAAGCCGGTCGAACGCCTAAAAAGGCCTCTGTTGCTATCATGGTAGGCCTTATATACAATGATGTTCCTTCTGCTTTAGGAACCCATTCCCTGTCAAGGGTTATCAGTTTTTTAAGGGCCTCCATGGCAATTCCTTCTTCTATCTCAGGCATGCATAGCCTTTGAGCGGATTTGTTCATTCGCCTGAAATTATCTGCTGGTCTGAAGAGATTTATGCTGTCATCTTTACCTCTGTATGCCTTAAGACCTTCAAATATCTCCTGGCCATAATGAAGGACAACAGCTGCAGGATCTATTTCAAGAGGATGATAGGGCTCTATCCTGGCATTATGCCAGCCCTTTTTGTCATCATAATCAACAAGGAACATATGATCTGTAAATATCTGCCCAAAGCCGAGTGCAGATTCATCGGAAGGTTTTTCCTTTAGTTCCCCTGATTGAATAACTTTAATTTCCATGGCTTTCACCTTTTTGAATGTTTATAAGTTGTCGGTTAATCCTTAGACAAAAAAACTAAGAGATATTACAAGTTATGTCAAGGAATTAATTGTATAGAAGACCGGTTAAACATAAAAGCCTATATTGTTTTGCGGATAAATTCCAGAACCAATCCGTTTACCTCTTCATATTTCTCAATCATCACCATATGACCAGCCTGGGGAATGATTTTTAGCGTGCTGTTTCTTATTTTTCTATGGAGGCTTTTAGATTTATCAGGGGGCGTGAGTTTGTCTTCTTCACCACAGATAATTAGACATGGTGTTGAAATTTTACCCAAATCACCTCTGGAGTCAAAATTGTTGCAGATGGAAAAATCACCGTGAACAACTGATGGACCCGGCTCTTTCATTACCTTAGAGCCTTCGGCAATAAGGTTTTTATTTGTATTTTCAGAATAGGCATACCCCATTATTTTATCCACTGTTTTTTCAAAATTATCCAGTAGTCCGTCAAGAAATTGCGGCGCTACTTTTAGAGAGGCGCCGGTCCCTACTAAAATAAGGCCTTTCAAAAGCCGGTTGTTTTGAATAGCTACTTCCTGAGCAATTGCCCCTCCCATGGAGTTTCCCATAAGATAAACAGGTCCATGAAACCAGGCCTCAAGAACCTTGGTTAGCCAGTCTGAATATCCATTTATGCTTGTAATATTCTTTTTTCCTGACTGTCCATGCCCTGGGAGGTCTATGGCATATATATTTATTTCTTTATCCAACAATTTTAGTTGACAAGACCATATTGCGCTCTTACCGCCTGCCCCATGAATCATTACAAGCGTGGGTATGCCCTCTCTAAGGGGACTTTTTCCCCCTTGGTAGCCAAAGCTGAAATTTTTTAAAGTCTCAATCGCCATTCATTCTTTCTCTGTAACAGTTAAGCCACAAAGACTCTAATGCGCTAAGATTATTATATTCTATGGAAGGTAAATGCAGGATTAACAATTTTTAGCCTTAAATTCTTCACTTTATGATATTTACCCGCCATTTTTCTGGAGGGTTTACCAGCCAGCAGGTAGGAAGGCTTATAATTAATCCCCTTCTTTTGTGTCTTCGTGCCTTGGTGGCTAACTGGGAGGCTTCTTTTTAATCTTCATATTTCCCAAAGGTGAGGCTGCCATTAATGCCCCCAAAACCAAAGGAGTTTGAAATGGCATACTTAACATTCGAATGACGGGCCTTGTGTGGAACATAATCTAAATCGCATTTAGGGCCAGGTTCATCCAGGTTTATAGTTGGAGGAATTATTCCTTCTTGTATAGTTTTTGCCGTAAAAATGCCTTCAACTGCTCCGGCGGCGCCCCACATATGCCCTATCATAGACTTGTTTGCGCTTACCATAAGCTTATTTGCATGGGCGCCGAACAGACTTTTAATGGCGAGTGTCTCTGTTTCGTCATTTGCCTTGGTAGCTGTTCCGTGGGCATTTATATAGTCTATTTCCTCAGGTTTGATACCTGCATCTTGAATGGCTAATTCCATACATTTTGCTGCGCTTTTCCCGCTCGGCAAAGGTGCAACTGCATGATAACCATCACAGGTGGAGCCATATCCCATTACCTCAGCATAAATCTTTGCTCCCCGTGCCTTTGCATGTTCCAATTCTTCTAAGATAAGAACTCCTGCGCCTTCACCTATCACAAAACCATTTCTATCTTTATCAAAGGGTCTGCTTGATTTACGGGGCTGATCATTCCAGCCTGTTGCCATTGCGTGCAGGTTATCCAGAC
Organism: uncultured Desulfobacteraceae bacterium; assembly: GCA_964434795.1. GTDB lineage: Bacteria > Desulfobacterota > DSM-4660 > Desulfatiglandales > B25-G16 > M55B121. Next base: position 9,348 of record CAYSWP010000055.1, read on the forward strand.
TTGCCATTAATGTAGGCGTTACGCTTGATTCTGATCCGCCGACTATCATTATCTCGGCGTCTTGATTTTTAATTGTCCTGAACCCCAGGCCTATAGCATTTGTTCCTGATGCACAGGCCTCTTGCAAAAAGTGGTGGGTACCTAAAGCGCCGGATATGATCGCCATTTCGCCTGCGGCTGTATTAGCCGAAATGTTGATGATAAGGTATGGGGTAACGCTTCTCATTAGTTCCTTGACAACAAGTTCATGGTTTGCCTCAAAGCTTCTGCTTGCCCCCGTAGCAGATGCAGCCACAACTCCTGCCCTGTATTGTTCCTCCCGGCTAATCTTTAACTGCCCGTCTTCTAAGGCCATTCTTGTTGCAGCTATTAGAAAATGGAAAAATCGATCTGTCTTTTTAACCTTTTTTGGACTTAAAAAATCCTTTGCCGAAAAATTTATCACCTCGCCTGCCACCTGGCATTTCAGGAAAGATGCATCAAACAGTGAAACATTTTTTATCTCAGACTCCCCGTTGCATAATTTTTTCCAGCTCTCTTCAACACCGACAGCCAAAGAGGTTACTGCCCCCATACCAGTAATAACAACTCTTCTTTTCATTTTTTTCTCACATTTTTATTTATAACCAGAAATTCTGGTCCTTTGGGCCAGGATTCTTTACTTCTTCTCCACCTTCATCTCCCCCTCCTTCTTGGCCACCTCAAGGCGTGTCTT
>CAYSWP010000056.1:0-9665 GCA_964434795.1 uncultured Desulfobacteraceae bacterium
GGGTTTAATCATATCCCAATCAAAATATTCTTTAGAGAGAGGTAACCTTTTAATAAATAAAGATCAGAAAGGAGTATTATTATGGAAAAAATAGAAATTATATTCGCAAGAGAAATTCTTGACTCAAGGGGGAACCCCACCATTGAGGTTGAGGCCTGTTTATCTGACGGTGGTTGGGGTCAAGCAGCTGTTCCATCAGGAGCCTCTACAGGTAAGCTTGAGGCATTAGAATTAAGAGATTCGGACCCTAAAAGATATTCCGGAAATGGCGTATTAAAGGCCGTAAAAAATGTAAATAATGTTATTGCTCCGGAAATAATAGGGATGGACCCATTTTCTCAGGCACTTATTGACAAAACCATGATTGATTTAGACGGCACGGAAAACAAGGAAAAACTCGGCGCCAATGCGATACTGGGTGTATCCCTTGCCGTAGCAAGGGCCGCCGCTGATTCATTAGGGATGCCCCTATACAGATACATTGGCGGAACAAATGCATGCAGGCTTCCCATGCCTATGATGAATATTGTAAATGGTGGAAAACATGCCGCCAACAGCCTGGATCTCCAGGAATTTATGATTGTGCCTAAGGGAGGTAAAACATTCAGGGAGGCCCTTAGAATCGGCTCTGAGGTATTTCATTCACTTGCAAAGGTTCTTTCGGATAATAAATTATCCACCGGCGTCGGCGACGAAGGTGGTTTTGCCCCGGATCTGTCCTCAAATGAGCAGGGAGTAGAGATGATACTGGATGGAATAGAAAAAGCCGGGTACAGACCTGGAGAAGATGTCGTTTTGGCACTCGATGCAGCGGCAAATTCTTTTTATCAAGATGGTAAATACGTATTCAGCATGTCTGATAAATCACAAAGGGATTCAGAGATGATGGTAGATTTCTATGCAGACTGGATTAAGCGTTACCCTATCTTTTCCCTGGAAGACGGTCTTGACGAAGATGACTGGGATAACTGGAAAGTATTGACGCAAAGGCTGGGAGATAAGATTCAGATTGTAGGAGATGATATCTTTGTGACCAACCCGGAAAGGATAGCCAGGGGCGTTAAAGAAGGTTCTGCAAATGCAGTCTTGATTAAGCTTAATCAGATTGGAACACTCACAGAGACCCTGAAGGCTATTGAAATGACCCATAAGGCCGGCTGGAAAACAGTTGTTTCCCACCGCTCTGGAGAAACGGAAGACAGTTTCATTGCGGATCTGAGCGTGGCTGCAGGCAGCGGCCAGATAAAAACCGGTTCCCTGAGCAGATCGGAGAGAATATGTAAGTACAACAGATTATTGAGAATAGAGGAAGAATTAGGGGAGGCGGCAATATTTGAATTTCCCGTCTAATGAGATAAATGGCAGTACACAGAATCCTTGAAAATCTTTTTTTAATAGACCTTGATTTGCCCTTGCCTGGGTTTCACCGCTTTATAAGCAGTTGGATAATCAAGAAGGGAGACAGCGCCATAATAATAGACCCCGGCCCCTCCGTTACTATAAATGTTCTAATAAATGCATTACTTGAAATTAATGTCAGGAAAATTGATTATATTTTTCTTACACATATCCATCTCGATCATGGAGGAGGATGCGGAGACCTGGCAAGGGCCTATCCAGGGTCTCCCATAGTTTGCCACCCTAAGGCTGTAGACCACCTTGCTGATCCTGACAAACTATGGGAAGGCTCTTTAGATGTCCTGGGGGATTTGGCGATTGCGTATGGAAGACCATTGCCTGTTGCAAGAGAAACAATTTGCACGGAAAACAATATTAATTGGAAGGATTACAATATCCGGTTAGTGAAGACGCCAGGCCATGCATCTCATCATATGAGTTTTTTGTTTAATGATCTCTTATTCGCCGGTGAAGTTGCAGGTGTCCATATACCATTAAATGGCAATCTCTTTATCAGACCGGCAACTCCCCCTCCATTCAGGCCACAGACAGCCTTAAACTCCATCTCTAATGTTGCAGAGATGGGTCCTAATAAAATCTGCTATGGACATTACGGCTTTCTCGGTAATGCATGTAAGTTTTTGAGCATGGCCAAGGAACAGATAGGCCTTTGGTTAGATATAATAAAAGAAAGGAAAAGGAAAGGTCTTAATCTGGGAGATAAAGAAATCTTTGAAGAAATCCTTGTCAAGGATTCCCATGTAAGATTTTTTAATCAATTTGACCCTGAAATAAGACAGAGGGAGACATACTTTATCAAAAATTCGATTAAGGGTATGCTAAATTTTATCAACCAAGAATAAATACACAGTTATCACAGAATCGAACAAGTTGGAAAGGTGGTTACGGGATTTTTTAGTCCTATTAAAACTATGGAAGATGTGATAAGAGAGATAAAAGATGGAAAACGCCGCGGGATGTACTATGAAAAAAACAAAACTGATATATAGGGCTATTGTATTTATTATAGTTCTTTTGGCCGGCACACCTGTTATATTTGCTGCAATTCCAGATGGTGATGTGGCGCCACTGGGAAACAGGGATGGGCAGATTAATGTCGGTGATGCCCTGGTATGCCTGAGATTTTCACTGGGGCTTGAAGCACAGACGCAAGAGGATGTGGAGCATGGAGATGTTGCGCCCCTCGATGCCCAAGGACAACCAAGTCCGGATGGTGAAATTACTGTAGGCGATGCACTCGTTATACTAAGAAAAGCCCTGGGATTGATAACCTGGGCCCTCCAGGATATCTGGTCTGGAGACGGCATTTCCTTTACCGTTAGTGGTGACCCACCTTTTGTAACAGAATTTGCTGTCACATACAGCGGGGATCTTGTTGGCGCCAAATGCTCCGGTCCATATACAAAAAGAGTTGTAGTCGGCAGTCAACCGGGCTTTCCGATAGAAAATAATTCCTTTACTGGAAAAAGTGATAGTTTTTTAGGCGGCGACTCTATTACAATTAATGGGTCCTTTGTAGGCAGCCAAAATGCTGAAATTATTATCAGCTGGGAAGGATACGATTCCATCTGTGATGCCGAATATTCCGGCTCACAGACATATACTGCAATTCATCAATAATCTGTATTTACTATGAGTAAACGTATCAAGCCTGAAACTTTTTATACCTTTACCCAAAGGAGGCAATCATGAGGGTTTCATCTGCTATATTGTATGCCTTAGTTGTGCCATTGTTTATCATTTCAGACTGCTCAAGGGAAGAACCACCCCAACCTCCACCAAGGCCGGCAAAAATTGTTAGACCCATACAGATACCTTCCCCTGAAAAATCCGCGCCTTTATTAACGACTAACGAAGAAAAAATCAAGACAGACCTGCAAAAAGGAGAAGTGGAAGATACCCTTGTCACTAAAGAAGGTGCTCTAAATAAACCGACAGAAACGCTTTTGACAGATGTGGAAGGAAAGACAGAAGATGAAACAGGGCGAATTGCCAAAATTAAAAGTACAGCCCAGGAGAAACAGGCATTAATAAAGACCGAATCAGGTAAGCTGGAAAAGAAAACCGTAAAAAAAAGCGAGACCCCGTACTATACCGTTAAAAAGGGTGATAGCCTTTTAACCATAGCGGCAAAAAAGGAAGTATATGGAGACCCTTTTAAATGGCCCGTATTGTATCGTTACAATATGGATGAAATCGGATCATTAAACCTAAGAGAGTTCTCTCCGGATATGACGCTTTCAGAGGGTATGCCCCTGAAAATTATTCCCTTAAAGGAATTAAAGGAACGTGTAAAAAATGTTACCCATGGGCAGTGGGTAATAAATATTTTATCCGTTACGAATAAAAAAGCAAAGGTACTTAATTTTATTGCAATCAAACTTTTCAAAGCCGGATATAGCCCATATATCACAAGGGTAAATATAAAAAAGAAAGACTGGGTAAGACTCCGTATAGGTTTTTTTAAAAACAAGGCAGATGCAAACAAAGAAGGAGAAAAGATAAAGACCGTATTAAATTTTACCAATTTCTGGATAACAGTGGCAGGTAAGAAGGAAATTGAGGAGTTTGGCGGCTATTGAAAATCTAAAAACTATCAATGAATTTCCCTAAAAGACCAAGCTAAATGCTATACAGCCCACTATTTATTGCCATGTCCTTTGTAAATCTGTTAACCGTGTCAAGTTTTGGAATGTTTTTTCTTTTTCCCTTTTATATATCCAACCACGGTGGCACCAAGTCAGATATAGGTATTATTATGGGCATTTTTGCCCTTTCCGCTGTAATTTTCCGCCCCTGGATTTCGGATATGATAGACAGGATAGGCAGAAAGCGAAGTTATACAGTTGGAAGTATCATTATGAGCTCCTTTCCTCTTTCCTACCTTTTTTTTCAAGGAGATTTATCCAATTTTTATTTACCGCTAATCTTAATACGTATTTTCCATGGTATAGGCCTTGCTATATGTTTCACGGCTGCATTTACCTATATTGCGGATATAATACCAAAAGAGAGATTAAATGAGGGAATCGGCATATTTGGTGTTTCCGGCATCATAGGCCTTGCCGTAGGACCGGCAATCGGTGAATTGATAATACATAAGTATGAATTCCCTGCATTTTTTCTTGCCTCTGCAGCAATAGCCACCCTTGGCCTGTTAATTCAGATCTTTCTCCCGGAATCCTATGCCCAGACCACCAAGACGGCACAACAATCGTTTTTTTCAATTCTTAAAGAGAAAAAACATACAGTTATTGCCATTTTGGCCCTCATATTTGGATTCAGTTTGTCAGCCTCTGGAAGTTTTATCGCCCCTTTTGCCAAAGAGATGAACATTGCCTTTGTTTCCCTTTATTATATATGCTATTCTACTGCGGCAGTCCTTACAAGGCTTATTGGCGGAAAACTTGCGGACAGGGTAGGGGAGAAAAAGATTATCCCCCATGCCCTTATCCTCACAGGAGTCGGTCTTATTATTTTGGTACTTCTGAATGGAAATTTAATATTGGCAATTTCCGGTATTATGTCAGGTTGTGGACATGGTTTTTTATTTCCATGCCTGAACTCTTTGGCTATACGTGGGGAACCTATCAATATCCGTGGAAAAATTAACGGAGTCTTTACCGGCGGATTAGATGGTGGAACACTCGCGGGATCTATTACTTTGGGATATATTGGAGATTGGGCAGGCTTTCAAATTTTATTCCTCATTGCAGGGCTCGTTGTTTTTCTTGGGTTACTTGTCTTAAAAAATACAAAAGGAGTTAGTAATGCAACATGCCATGACACAAGATTTGTTTAACAGCGCAGATTACTTTATTGACCGAAACATTCGCCAAGGGAAAGGTCATAAAATTGCAATACATACAGAGCATCGTAATTATACTTACAATGATGTCCAGAAAATGGTAAACAAAACAGCCAATGCATTGCGTGAAAGGGGGGTGCGGATAGAAGACCGGGTGATGATGTTGATGCTTGATATACCCCAATTTTATGCAATTTTCTGGGGAGCCGTCAAAATCGGCGCTGTGCCGATCCCGGTTAATACTATGCTTACCTCTGACGATTATGAATTTTACCTGAACGATAGCAGGGCACGTTTGCTTGCCGTATCTGAGGAATTGCTTCCGCTAATAAACGGGATTGAGGGTGATCTACCATATCTCCGTGATATTATTGTGATCTCAGAGGTTGGAGGCGCACGAATACCCTTCAGGCAGAAATATAAAAGCGCACCTGCCACAATTAAAACCGCCGCTACTACCCGTGATGACGTTGGATTCTGGCTTTACAGCTCAGGCTCTACAGGGTCTCCAAAGGGAGCAATCCACTCTCAATATGATATGGTAGTATCATCAAAGGGGTATGCAGAAGGTGTATTAGAGCTTACAGAAGATGATATCTGTCTTTCTGCAGCGCGGTTGTTTTTCGGCTATGGATTAGGAAATGGGATGTACTTCCCTCTCTATGCCGGATGTTCAGCCGTACTCAGCCCCCATAGACCAACCCCGGAAATTATGTTCCAGTACTTGGAAAAATTTCGACCAACAGTTTTCTTTGGAATTCCTACCCTTTACGGTCAGATGCTGGAGCATCAGTCCCATATAGACAGAGAAAATAACTTGGATCAAGACCCTAATGCTGAACATGTATTTTCCTCGGTCCGCCTTTGTGTTTCTGCAGGTGAGGCATTACCATCAGCAATTTTTCACAAATGGAAAAAACGTTACGGTATTGATATATTAGATGGAATTGGATCAACAGAGATGCTCCACATATTTCTTTCTAATAAACTAGGGGAGATCAGGCCAGGGTCTACAGGGAAGCCTGTGCCTGGATATGAATTAAAATTAGTGGACGATCAGGGCACTGAGGTAGCTCAAGGAGAGATTGGAAATCTAATGGTTAAAGGGGGTAGTGCAGCCCAATTTTACTGGAGAAAGCGGGAAAAATCCCGCCAAACCATGTTAGGGGAATGGATAAATACCGGTGACAAATACTATGTAGATAAAGACAACTATTACTGGTGTTCAGGCAGGCAAGATGACATGCTTAAGGTAGGAGGCATATGGGTCTCTCCTTTAGAAGTGGAAAATTCCCTAAGAGAACACCCGGCAGTATTAGAGAACGCTGTCATTGGTTTTGCAGATGAAAAGGGATTAATCAAGCCAAAGGCCTTTGTTGTACTCCGTCAGGGGCATGAGCCCTCCAAGGAAATGGAAGAGGAATTAAAGAAATGGGCTTTAGGAAAAATTGCAAAGTATAAATATCCACGATGGATTGAATTTGTTGCATCTCTACCCAAGAGCGCTACTGGAAAAATTCAGAGATTTAAACTACGGCAAGACAGTTTGAATAAATTATAGTGGACTTGGAGGTTTTATGATTGAGGTAGTTTTTTTAGGCGTTGGCGAGGCCTTTGATGAAAAAATTTTTAACACATCAATATTAACCAGGTTTGTCAATGGCTTTTCTACTGTCACACTGATGCTTGACTGCGGTTTTACTGCACCTATCGGTTTCTGGAGAGAGGACTTGCCAGTTGACGAACTTGACGGCATATGGGTTTCCCATTTTCATGGTGACCATTTCTTAGGCCTGCCCGCCATGCTGGTTAGATTTTTAGAAGAGGGGCGCAGGAAAACATTAACAATATTAGGTCAGAAAGGGATAGAAGAGCTAATATTAAAGTCCATTGATCTTGCCTATCCAAGGTTTTACAAAAAATTGAAATTCCAGTTGGTTTTTTTAGAAATAGAGTCAAATAAAGATGTGGAGGCCTTCGGCTTAAAGCTAAAAAGCGCAGAGACCAAGCACTCACAGAGAAATCTCGCCCTTAGAATAGATTCCCTTGGAAAGTCAATTTACTACAGTGGAGATGGCAGCCCTACGCCTGACAGCTTGACCCTAACTAAGGACTGTGACCTCATTATTCAAGAGACCTTCAGCATAGAAAACGAGATCTTTGGTCATGGGACTGTTTTAGGGGCGATTAAGATGGCTAATGAAGGTAAAGCATCTAATCTGGCGCTTGTCCACATCCAAAGGAAAACACGAAAGAAGGTGCTTGACAGCATGGAGCAGTTAAAAGATATAGCAGGACCATTGAATGTACTATTGCCGGAGCCTGGTGACAGGATAACCCTTTAATTATCAAATATCCGGGCCAAAGCCTCCAGCCTGAAAAGCCTGAATAGATAAAATTACTTAAACAAAAGGTAGACGTTATGAAAGAGGCCATGCTTTATGAAAAACTGACAAACAACAAGGTAAAATGTAACCTTTGTAATCACAGGTGCATAATACAAGATGAGAATTATGGAATTTGCGGTGTAAGGCAAAACAGGGACGGATCACTCTTCAGCCTCGTCTATGATAGGATTATTGCAACCCACGTAGACCCTATTGAAAAAAAACCTCTATTTCAATTCTATCCAGGCTCAACTGCATATTCCATTGCCACAGTAGGTTGCAATTTAAGCTGCAAGCATTGCCAGAATTTTGACATCTCTCAATCGCCCAGAGAAAATAGAGGGCATATCGTGGGCAATAAAATGGAGCCCAAAGAAATCGTTAAAGAGGCAGAAAGCGCCGGTTGCACGTCTATTGCCTACACCTACACTGAGCCCACCATATTCTTCGAACTTGCCTATGATACAGCAAAATTGGCGCAAACAAAGGGCATTAAAAATGTTTTTGTAAGTAATGGATTTATGACCCCGGAGGCCTTAAAGGAAATTTCCCCCTTCCTGGATGGTATTAATATTGATTTAAAGGCCTTTACCGATAGATTTTACAAAGAGATATGCGGCGGAAGTCTGGAACCTGTTTTGGAGAATATAAAACTTGCCAATGAACTTGGTATATGGGTAGAGGTAACAACCCTGATAATCCCAACACACAACGATAACCCAGAAGAACTCAGCCGTATAGCAGAATTTATTGCAAATACGGACAAAGACATACCCTGGCATATCTCCCAGTTTTATCCAACCTACAAATTGACAAATCTCCCAAGAACGCCTATAGAGATATTGCATAAGGCAAGGGAAATTGGACTGCAGGCAGGCCTTCATTATGTTTATGAGGGCAATGTGCCTGGAATGGGCAATGAAAATACATACTGCTACAATTGTGGTAATTTACTGATTGAAAGGTGGGGTTATTCTATATTAAAAAATATAATCGAAGATGGCCATTGCCCGTTTTGCAAAAGCCCAATCGCAGGTGTTTATAGCAGGCAGTTTAATTAACCTGATCCCATCCCAAATTTGTCCCTTCAAACAAAAAAATAACCGCCCAGGTAGCCACCAAGTCACCAAAGGAAATATCTTTCATGTTTTTCTTGGCGCCTTAGTGGCTGAGTAGCTGAGTAGTTAAAAAAATAGATTCATTATGTTATCAGAATTTAAACCGCTTAAGATATATTTCGTTCAAAACAGAACAGCATTGAGCCTGGGTCTTTTAAGCCTTTTAGTGGTGGATTTTCTGCAACTCTTTATACCTATCGTTATTAAAAATTCAATTGATAGTCTGACCTTTGGAAAGGCAAACTACCGCTTGTTGTTTATGTACGCCATGTTAATAGTTGGAATTGCCTTTGCCATGGCAATTTTTAGATATATATGGCGTTACCTTGTAATCGGCCACTCAAGGAAGGTAGAAAAGGCCTTAAGAATTAGGTTCTATGAACACCTCCAAACCCTGTCCGTGTCCTTCTATTGGAGAACTAAAACCGGCGACTTAATGGCCCGTGCTGTTAACGATATTGATGCCATTAGAATGGCTGCGGGAATGGGGCTGGTTGCACTGACAGATGGAGTCTTAATAGGCCTGGCAACAATTGGATTTATGTCTTACATTAATCTAAAATTAACCCTCATCTCTATCATACCCACGCCATTCATATTTTACTTTACCCTTATTATAACCAGACGGGTAGGCAAACAGTTTACACAGGTACAGCAGACTTTTTCCGGGCTCACCGAATCAGTCAGAGAGGCGTTCGCCGGAATCAGGGTCATTAAATCATACAATCGTCAGAAATGGGCGTATACCAGGATTGAAAAAAAGGGGAAAGAATATGTAAATAATAATATTAATTTAGCAAGGACAATCGCCTTGTTTTTTCCCATGATGACATTATTTACTAACCTTGGACTGGCCATGGTCATCTGGTTTGGCGGGCGACTTGCCATTCTTGGAGATATAACTACCGGTGATTTTGTGGCCTTTATCAGCTA
>CAYSWP010000057.1:0-9620 GCA_964434795.1 uncultured Desulfobacteraceae bacterium
TCAATAACCAATATACAATATCCCAATAATGTCGCACCAGGGCAGGCTTTGTGGCGATATACCTGGATATAATGCATTCAAATAACTTTTGAGTCTTTGTAAGATAATTCCTTTCTTTCCATCTCAATGATTCGGTCTCGCAAGAGAGCCGCCTTTTCAAAGTCTAATTTTTTTGCTGCGGTTTTCATCTCTTTATTTAACGATTTTATTATGACGGGTATATCTTTTAAAGGGATGTACTCCTCTTCAGACTCTGAAATAACTGGAATTTCTGCATAATCTGATTCATAGACAGAGCTGAGTATATCAGAAATGTCCTTTTTTATTGATTCAGGGGTGATGGAATGGATTTCATTATGTCTTTTTTGCAAATCCCTCCTTCTTGTAGTCTCATTAATTGCCTTTTTCATAGATGGCGTAATTTCATCGGCATAAAAAATGACCTTGCCATCTATATTTCGAGCCGCCCTACCGCAGGTCTGGACTAAAGACCTCTCAGAACGTAAAAAACCTTCCTTATCTGCATCCAGGATAGCAATCAGAGATACCTCCGGGAGATCTAAACCCTCTCGAAGCAAATTTATACCTATAAGGACATCAAAGACTCCGAGTCTAAGGTCTCTGATTATCTCCGTTCGTTCAATGGTGGTTATATCGGAATGGAGATATCTGACCTTGACTCCCAAATCTGCGTAATACTCGGTTAAATTTTCTGACATGGATTTGGTTAAGGTTGTAACCAACACACGTTGACCTGCGCTTACAACTTTTCTGATGGACCCCAAAAGATCATCTACCTGGTTTCCCGCCGGCCTAACAAATATTTCAGGATCAATAAGACCTGTCGGCCTTATAACCTGCTCTATTATATGACTGGCCTTGCCAAGCTCATATGGACCCGGTGTGGCGGAAACATATATAATCTGTCTAACCCTTGACTCGAATTCCTCAAACCTTAATGGCCTATTATCAAGGGCAGAGGGAAGACGAAATCCAAATTCCACTAATGTCTCTTTTCTTGATCTATCGCCCTTATACATGCCCATTAACTGTGGGCATGTAATATGGCTCTCGTCAATGATAAAAAGCGAGTTATCAGGAAAATAATCAAGGAGTGTTGGGGGAGGTTCCCCGGCTTTTCTTCCTGTAAGATGCCTGGAATAATTTTCTATTCCATGACAATAACCCATTTCTTCTATCATTTCTAAGTCGTATAGGGTCCTTTCTTCAATCCTTTGAGACTCTATATGTTTTTTGATTTTTCTAAAATAATCTATTCTGTCAACTAATTCATTTTTAATATTATATTTTGCATTTTCTCTCTTGACTGATGTAGTCACATAATGGCTCGCCGGATAGATTGCTGTTCGGCTAAGCCTTTGAATAACCTTGCCGGTAAGTGGATCAATTTCCTGGATAAGCTCAATGTAGTCTCCAAAGAAGATTAACCTTACAGAGGAATGGTCTTCATATGCAGGGTATATGTCAACAACATCACCCCTTACCCTAAAAGAAGAACGATGAAAGTCCACATCGTTCCTTTCGTAGTGTATTTCAACCAGTTTTTTCAAAACATCTTCACGGGATATGCTGTCTCCTTCTTGAATGTACAGAAGCATGCCGTGATATGCCTCAGGAGACCCAAGGCCATAAATGCAGGATACACTGGCGACAATAATAACGTCGTCTCTATCAAAAAGGGATCTTGTGGCGGAATGCCTAAGCTTATCTATCTGCTCATTAATAGAGGCATCTTTCTGTATATATGTATCACTTTGAGGAACATATGCCTCTGGCTGGTAATAGTCGTAATAGCTTACAAAGTATTCTACTGCATTGTTTGGAAAAAGATTCTTGAATTCTCCATAAAGCTGGGCAGCTAAAGTCTTATTAGGGGCTATAATAAGGGCGGGCCTTTGGACCTTCGCTATCACCTGTGCAATGGTAAAGGTTTTTCCAGATCCTGTTACGCCAAGCAATACCTGGTGTTTGATATTCTCATTTACACCTTTAGTGAGGGAATCAATGGCGTGTCTTTGATCGCCTTTAGGTTCGTATGGGGATATGAGCTGAAACGCTGAAGAATTGTCCAATGTTTTTTTCCATAAGATCGCAATATTATTGTGCAAGCAGCATTTATGCTAAAATATTTCGTAACCGTTCACAGGTTCAGGGTTCAGGGTTAACCGCTTCGCGCTTTTCCCCTTTGCCATTGATTCCATTGGGTTAATACCACGAGAGCCCAATCTCTGAACCTATGAATCCCGCTGAAAGCGGGAAACCTTTTAACCCAACTCCTGGGCTGGAAAAGGAGGTTATTGTCCAAAATATTACACCATTATACGCTATAAATTACGAGGTCTGAATTTTAAATCTCCAGACAGTGCTATGAGGTTTGTCTTCAAGGATGATGCCCATATTCAATAAATCATCCCTTATTGAATCTGCCTCAGCCCAGTTTTTTATTTTTCGAGCCTCCTCCCTCTGACGGATCATTTTTTCTATTGCATCTTTGTTAATCTCAGGGTTGCCTTTTATGATATCTTTTAGGAATTTGGATGGCTTTTCTTCAAGAAGACCAAATATTTTAGCGCAGGACAGAAGATCATCTCTTTCTTTAGACAATTCAAGTTTAATGTCATTCATGTTAGATGATGAATCTAAGAGTCTATTAATGCCCTTTACCTTATCAAAGATTAATCCTAATCCAGCGGCAGTGTTTAGATCATCATCCATCACTCTCAAGAAATTGGATTTGAAATCCTTTCCGTTCATCTCTTCTTTGAATGGAGGGATTGTCATTTTGAAATCGGCATCATGGGGTCCGATTGTTTCCTCTAATCTCTGAAGGGTCCTGTATATCTTTATAAGTCCGGATTTAGCCTCTGATAATGAGGCCTTTGAAAAATCCAATGGGCTTCTATAATGTTTAGACAACAAGAAAAGTCTTAAAACCTGGGGGTGATAGAGCCTAAGCGCATCCCTTATTGTAATAAAATTTCCCAGGGATTTCGACATCTTTTCCGATTCTACGGTTAAAAACCCATTATGCACCCAGTAGTTTGCAAAATTAACCCCATTGGCCGCCATTGACTGGGCCCGTTCGTTTTCATGATGAGGGAATATAAGGTCTCTACCGCCACCGTGTATGTCGAAATTATTCCCTAAATATTTGCAGCTCATAGCAGAACACTCTATATGCCAGCCAGGTCTCCCTTTTCCCCAAGGGCTATCCCATTGAGGTTCACCAGGCTTTGAACCTTTCCAGAGAACAAAATCCATAGGATATTTTTTGTTCTCGTCAACGGTTATTCTTGCGCCTGCTATCATGTCCTCCAACTTTCGGCCTGAGAGCGCACCATAGGTATTAAATTTTTCAACAGAAAAATAAACCGTACTGTCAACTGCATAGGCAAAGCCCTTTTCTATAAGTACGTTAATCATGCTGATCATATCATCAATATGTTCCGTGGCCCTGGGTTCAATATCTGCATCAAGAACATCTAAGGCATGCATATCTTCGTAAAAGGTTTGTATATATCTATCCGCCAGTGTGCTTGTTTCCTCACCCATTTCATTAGCCCGTTCGATGATTTTATCATCCACATCCGTAAAGTTTCTTACGTAAGTGACCTTCATGCCCCTGGCCCTGAGATATCGGATAAGCATATCAAAAACTATAGCTGATCGGGCATGTCCGATGTGGCAAAGGTCATAGACGGTAACACCGCAGACATAGATGCCTACGCGATCATTTTTTAAAGGTTTAAAGGGCTCTTTTTTTCGACTCGCAGAATTATATAATTTAAGTGTCATTGTTTTCCCTTGTGTTATTAAAATTGTCCTTTAAGTTCATTTTTATCAGACTTTATCAGGGTTACTGCTGCATATGACGCAATACCCTCACCCCTGCCGCAAAATCCTAATCCCTCGGTGGTGGTTGCCTTTATGTTTACATTTTCTATGCTGGTCCTCAAAACCCCTGAAAGCCTTTTCTCCATATGTTTCAAATAAGAAGCTAACCTTGGATTTTGTGCAACAATAGTGGCATCAAGATTATTTATCTTATAATTTTTTAAGTCCGCTATGGACATCACCTCTTTTAATAGCAAAAGGCTGTCTATCCCTTTGTATGCAGGGTCGGAGTCCGGGAAATGTCTGCCGATATCACCCTCTCCGAGTCCCCCAAGGATGGCGTCAATAACGGCATGTGTTAATACATCGGCATCAGAGTGACCTGATAGACCCTTAGAGTAAGGAATCTTAATGCCACCCAATATTAGAGGTTTTCCATATATCAGCTTATGAACGTCATAGCCGAACCCAACCCTCATATTTATTTCTTCCATTGCTGTTTTTTGGACCCCATCTCTAATTTTTCTATCAGCGCCGCTGCAAGAAGTGGAAACATTATTTCATTATGACCTGTAAGGGATAACCCCTCTCCTCCTTCAAGGGTCGGCCTTTTAACTACATTAGTTAATGGTCTGTAATGTTTTATGAAGTCCATGTCTACTGCTGTAAATTTTTTTACATTGAATCCTAAATTTCTCACAAGGGTAATTGCCTTTAAGAATATCTCCGGTAGAATAACGGCAGAACCAAGATTTATGTACACACCGCCCTCAAGTTGCGAAATCATGTTGGCAAATATCAGAAAGTCGAGGTGAGATGTTTTTCCAATGGCGGAACCGTCTACATCGGGATGAAAATGTATGATATCCGTGCCGATAGCTACGTGAACAGTAACAGGAATATTCATCCTTGCTGCGCCGGCCAATAAACTATACTTGTTGTATGGGAAGGAGGAACTGAGGATACTCTTACCCACTGAATATCCTAAGCCATCTCCTCTTTTTGCTCCTTTTTTAATTGCGTTGTTTAAAAATTCTCCGGTCTCCCTGGCCATACCAAATTTACCTTCATTGAGTTCGCTTTCTACATCCTCTGATGTTGCACCAACCATGGCTATTTCCGTGTCATGTATAATTCCTGCGCCGTTCATGGCTAAGCCTGTAATTATACCCCTCTCCATCAAATCCAAGAGTACGGGATTTAGCCCAACCTTGATAGTATGAGCGCCCATGGCTATAATAACGGGTCTCTTATTCCTTGCCGCGATTGTAAGTCTGTTTACTAATTTTTTTAAATCATCCGCTGCAAGAATGTCCGGCAGGCCCTCTAACCATTGGTTAATCGTAGAGCCCGGTTTACACCTTGATGCAAAATTATTTATTGATACCTTGCTCAGCCTTTTGCTTAAAGGATATGTCTTTATGTTTTTTAAGGATATTGGTTGCATGCCGTGGCTCTATTTACGATGTCTGTTGTTTATATTTTTCGGGTCTGCCCATCATGCCTGCCCTGCAATTAATAGTTGCACAATAAATACATCATTTGAAAAGGATATAATCTACTAACTCACATATTAAATGACCGGTTAATATGTGTGCTTCCTGGATCCGTGGTGTGCTATTACTTGCGACAACCATTGATAAATCTACTAACTTAGTCATTTTCCCACCATCTCTTCCACCTAAACCAACAGTGTAGATACCCATTTTCTTTGCCGTCATTATACCGGATATAATATTTGGTGAGTTTCCGCTCGTTGAGATGGAGAGAAGTATATCTCCTTCAGCGCCAAGTGCCGAAATTTGCTTTGAATAGATTTTCTCATATCCATAGTCATTAGCAATACTCGTGATAATAGATGTGTCGGTAGTGAGCGCAAGGGCAGGTAAGGGTTGGCGTTCAAGTTGAAACCTGTTGACAAACTCTGCAGAAATATGTTGGGCATCGGCAGCGCTTCCTCCATTGCCGCATAACATCAGTTTCCTTTTATTCTTGAATGCATTAGAGATATGCCGGGCAAGTTGTATCAAACTTTTAGTGTTTTGTTTTATAAATTCATTTTTTACCCTATAGCTATCTGCAACTATCTCAGCTATCAGGTTTTCCATTGATTTGTTCATGATTTATTATTCATTAAGTGCATAATCTAAGTTTATAACCTACATATATATTTGTCAATCCTGGATTTTTCACCAAAAGGCGATTAAAACAAAAAATAGTTTAGGATAAACTATTGATTTAGCATTATGATGTATTATACTGAAAATAATAGAAATAATAGAAAACAATTAATGTCTATATAAATCAAAAAAAATATTTTTTAAATTTTAATAATTTTTTTATTGAAATCTATAAATTAACATGCTATTAAAACCCGCAGTTAACCTGAATTAGCGGGAGTTTGTTTGGTAGATGCCTTTATTTCTGATGAGCTACCGTTTGTGAGCGTAATTTATGGTTGAAATTTTAAAGTTGCGAAACCTTAAAATTTAGATGATTTGTAACCGTAAAATTATTCGGGGAAGGGGTTTTCAGGAGTAAGAGAAAACATTTTAAGTATTTAAACGCTAACGTTAATTATAAAATGGAGGGGGAAGATGAAAAAAGGTGAAATGATTACAGAGATGGCAAAAAGTACTGGATTGACTAAGGCAGATTCAGAAAGGGCATTAAACGCTTTTCTTGACGTGGCGAAAACAACGATTAAAGATGATGGCAGGCTTCCGTTGGCAGGTTTTGGTACGTTCGTCGTCGTAGACAGGAAAGCAAGGACAGGCAGGAATCCACAGACTGGTGAGCCAATCCAGATTAAAGCGAGTAAGATTGTCAGATTTAGGCCAGGTAAAGAATTAAAAGACTCTGTGGCATGATTTATATATAATTAAAACGGTGGTGGTGCAATTTTTCTAATTTATTTTCTCTGTTTTTTTTGACAGGGCATTCAGGGCAGCTGATACGACAGGCAACTCCTTTTCCTGGATAGTTCTTAGATCGATTAAAACCTTATTTTTTTCAAGCCTTGCAATAATCGGGGGATTGTAGGACCTTAAATACCTTGCTATATAGGAGGCAGAGAAATTCGCAGGAGTTATGCAGAGAAGTCTACTTCGTAATTTTTCTAATGGCATGGCGCCACCACCAATTTGCGAGAATCCATCGCAAAGATCCGCAATAAAATTATCTCTATCAATATTTCCAATCAAGTCCAATAATCTCTTTGCCTTGCGGCAAAGGGCCTTATAAGTCTGCCGTATTATCCTGAGTGAGGGTATATTTCGCAATGCAGTGGGTTTATCTCTATAAAGATAAAGTGTCTCTTGCAACGCTATGAGAGTCAACTTATCTATTCTAAGCGCCCTGTTTAGCTGATTGGCCTTTATCTCCGAAATTATGTCTTTTTTCCCAAGGATTATTCCACATTGTGGTCCACCTAACATTTTATCACCGCTAAAGGTTATTATGTCAGTCCCTTTTGATACGGATTCTTGAACTGTAGGTTCCCTTCTTAATCCAAAATCGGAAAAGTCTATCAGGCAACCGCTACCAAGGTCTTCCATTATATAAAGATTGTTTTCCCTTCCTAATGCAACAAGCTCCTCTAACCCTACTTCCTCGGTAAATCCTATTATCTGGAAGTTGCTTGTATGTACCTTAAGCAAAAGGGCAGTGTCTGCTCCTATGGCAGATTCATAATCTTTAATGGTTGTTTTATTGGTGGTGCCAATCTCAATCATCTTTGCGCCACTTTTTTTCATGACCTCAGGTATCCTGAAGGATCCGCCGATCTCAATCAATTGGCCCCTTGAAATTATAGCCTCTTTTCCGTTTGCAATGGTGTCCAATGCAATGAGGACTGCTGCAGCATTATTATTGACAACCATAGCAGCTTCCGCTCCGGTAAGCTCTTTAAGTATTTCTTCAACATGCACATACCTGCTGCCCCTCCGGCCGGTCTTGAGGTCATATTCTAAATTGCTGTAAGAGCCTGATAGGGAGCTAATTTTCTCAATGGCCTTTTTTGGGAGGAGAGATCTGCCTAAATTTGTGTGGATAATGATGCCGGTTGCATTGATTACATGCCTTAGGCTATGCTGGGATAGAGTTGAGATTTTATTTACTATAAGATCAACAATATCATTAACATCTACATCCGATAGTTTATCATCTGCTTCGGCGTTTTCTATTTTTTCCCTTATTTCACTTAGTGCTTGTTGTATCCCCCTCAAGACAAGGCCTCTTGGATTAGTCGATAAGATACTTTTAATAGCAGAACACCCCAAAAGATAATCTACAGATGGTATTTGTCTAAAGATCAAATTTTTATTAACCTTCATAATAACTCCATTTTCCGTCATTCCGGCCTGTCTGCGTGCGACGCACAGGCAGGCGAAAGCCGGAATCCAGTCTTTTCAAGCAGTTGCAGACCATCTGGACTCCGGTTTTCACCGGAGTGACGACTTTTTACGGGACCATCAGTATTGGAGTAATGCAAAGAACACTCTCAACACGATAAATCTCACTACTCCGATGCTCCAGTTCTCCAGTACTCCGAAAATAACAATGCAGTGGAAATAAAATTGTCTTTGTGTTTCTGATGTTTATATTCATGGAAATATTTGCTTGTCAAGCAGTAAATAGTATGCTAATTTAAATTTATTAAGTTATTACGGTGGGTGTAGCTCAGCTGGCAGAGCACTGGGTTGTGGCCTCAGTGGCCGTGGGTTCAAGTCCCATCACCCACCCCAAATAACCATAAGTCACTTAAAAAAGACCAGCCCTCACATCAGTCGCTTCAGAAAACCCAACCTCGTTTACCTCGTTTACTAAAGATTATCATGTTATTATGTTAATCTTTTTGCTTATCAAATAAACCAGCCCAAATGTAAAAATATAACTAATATTTTTCGAGACAAATAATCGGCAAACAGAAATGGATACCTTATGGTATCTGTAATTATTAATGCAAGGATTATGAGCATGCCATATTTTCCCATCTGATTATACTTGACGGAAAGAGGGTATGGAAGCAGATAAGACAGCACATGTGAACCATCCAAAGGCGGTATAGGCAAAAGGTTAAACATTGCCAAAACAATATTTATCTTGATGCCAATAAAGCAAACAAATAGTATGACAGGTAAGAATGTGCTTAGATCTTTAAGAACTACCTTTGATAAAGGCAACATTAAGGCAAAGATAAAGGCAAGAATTATATTGGATAATGGCCCGGCAAGAGATACAAAGGTATAGTCTCTCGCAGGATTTCTTAGGTTGTATATATTGACGGGCACAGGTTTTGCCCACCCAAAAAAAATGCCTGTACCGGTTATAAAGTAAAATACAAGCAAGACAAGGGGTACAATAATGGTGCCGGTCAGATCTATATGTCTTATTATGTTTAGAGATAATCTGCCTTCTCTTTTAGCGGTATCATCACCAAATAATAAGGCTACTAAACCATGGGAGATTTCATGGATCATAACGGAGAAGATAAGTATTGTCAGTATGAGTATTAAGTTAAACATAGTTTTTAAGGTATGAAAAGTTTTTTAGCCTGTAGTTGTAAATTCAAGTCTATTCTTTTTACTGAAGATTATATACCCTAAAATCTTACACAGCAGGCCTGAAAAGTCAACCTCTAACGGCAGAGAAAATGTATTTGTAACCGTTCACGGTTCAAAGGTTCAGGGGTTCAAAGGTTCCATTTTCTTCACCAGACTGAATTGGAGATGCGTATTTACGAGAAAAACGTCAGCTTTGTCAGG
>CAYSWP010000058.1:0-9600 GCA_964434795.1 uncultured Desulfobacteraceae bacterium
ATCGTTATATCTCCTTAGGCTCCGGGTCATGCCTGACCCATCCTTTCGGCGCCTCCTTGTAACGGATCAATCCATCTACAGGACAGATAAATGAACAGGCCATACAGCTCAGGCATCTATCCTCATCCATAACCGGACGTCTTTTTTCATAATCCCATGTTATTGCTTGGCCACCGGCATCCTGACAAACCATATAACACTGACCGCACCCTATGCACCTGTCTAAATCATACTCGACAAACCCTTGTCTCTCAAGGTCAAATTCATCAGTATGATGAACATGTCTCAAGGCTGCTCCTACAATTTCTTCAACGCTGTTAAATCCCTTCTCTTCCATGTAATCAGACAGCCCTTCAATCATATCCTCTACAATTCGGTATCCGTAGTGGATAACTCCTGTTGTAACCTGAATCGTAGATGCCCCAAGGAGCAGGAATTCAAGTGCATCAATCCATGTTTCGATACCGCCGATGCCTGATATGGGAAGCCCTAATTCGGGATTTTGCGCCATCTCCGCCATAAATCTAAGGGCAACAGGTTTCACACATGGTCCGGAATATCCACTTACTGCGCCTTTTCCAAAAACACTCGGTCTTGGGATAAGATCATCAAGGCCTATTTCCGTTATGGCACCAATAGTATTTATTGCAGAGATTGCATCGGCCCCTCCCTGCTTGGCATACATGGCCGGTTCATTCATATCTGTAATATTGGGTGTCATCTTTGCCATAACCGGAATGGTTGTCACACTCTTTACCGTTTCCGTAAATTTTTCCAGCAGATCAAAGGCCTGACCTACCTTTGATCCAGACCCCTCAACAGACATATGGGGACAGGAAAAATTCAGCTCGAGCATATCCGATCCGGCCCCTTCCGCGGCCTTTGCAAGCTCTTTCCACTCCTCATTTGAAAATCCCATAATGCTGGCAACAATGCGATGTTCAGGATAATTCTTTTTTAGCCAGCTAATATCCCTTAAATTATGTTCCAAGGGTCGATCTGATATCATTTCCACGTTCTGTAATCCAATTACACGAGATGGGCCGTAATTATAATTATTCAGACGAGGAGACGGGTGGATAATTTTTGTAGCTTGTGTAGCAAGGGTCTTAAAGGCTACTCCTGCCCATCCGGCATCAAACGCCCTTGCAATCATCTCCGCACAATTTGAAACAGGCGATGAAGCAAGCATGAAGGGGTTTTTAAACCTTATTCCACAAAAATCAATGCTTAGATCTTTCATCTTATCTCCCTCCCTTTCCCTCTAAATAATCAGTAATGGCTTGAGCGGCCCCCTTACCGTCTGCAACGGCCTCAACAACCAATGCAGGACCCCTTGCAACATCGCCCCCGGCAAACACGCCCGGCCAGGATGTGCTATATTTTTCATCACTTATCTGAATAAGTCTATCGCCTGTCCACTTCAAGTCAGCCTCTTTCTGTACAAGAGAGGGATCTATTTCAGTTGCAAGTGCCTCTATGGCAAAATCCGCCTCAATATTGAACTCAGAATCATCAATTTCAATAGGGCTTCTTCTCCCGGATTCATCCATGTCCCCTAAACGTGTTCTTTTGCACTTTATGGCATTTAGGTGAGAACCCCCTACATATTCAATCGGCTGAGTGAGAATTTGAAAATGAATGCCATTTTGCAGGGCCTGAATCTTTTCCTTTTCATCTGCCGGCATTTGTTCATATGAGCGCCTGTATATAATGTAAACATCCTGGGCATTCTGTCTCAAGGCAGTCTCTGCAGCATCCATAGCCGCAGGGCCACCTCCGACTACTACTACAGTCTTGCCCCCCATCTTCTCCTTAAAAACTGACTCCTGCCCTGCTCTAACAGCCTCCAAGAATTCTGTTGCGCTTAACACCCCTTCCATGTCGCTTCCATTGATACCAAGACGTATTGGTCTCCAGAGACCTGGGGCAAGGAAAACAGCCTTATATCCATCTTTTATGATACCACTTATTCCTCCAAGGGCCTCAAGATCCGTCTTAACCTTAATTTCCACTCCAAGAGACTCTATCTCTGATATCTCCCGATCCACACCCTCCTGATCCAGACGGAAATCCGGGATTGCAAATCTCAAATTTCCTCCAGGTTCTTCCTTCTTTTCAAAAACCGTAACCTCGTAACCCTTTCTTGCCAGCTCTCGGGCACAGGTCAGTCCTGCCGGCCCGCTCCCAACAATGGCAACCTTGTCCTTATCTGAAAATACCTTTTTAAGTGGGGCAAAGCCAATTTCCCAGCTATGCTCCACGAGAAAGCTTTGAATTTTGCCTATCTGAATAGGTTTATCTATTGCAGTCCTCGAACAGGCCAGCTCGCATAGTCTTTCCGTGGGGCAGACCGTACCGCAAGTCCACCCAAATGAATTGTTTTCCTTAATTGTCCTGATGGCACCTTTAATATTTCTAAACCTCAGTTTTCTAATAAATGTTCCAGGGTCTGTTCCAGCAGGACATCCTTGGCTGCACGGTGGATCAAAGCAAAGGAGACAACGGGATGCCTCTTCTACAGCAAGGGTTAAATCAAATCTTTTTTCCATGGTGTTTTCGAGAAAAACCATTTTTTCTTCTGATTGTAATTTCAATATCTTTTCCTCCTTTCCGCCATAGTTTTTAGTTAGATGTAACTATTCAGCAAATGACCCCGGCGCTTCGCTCCAGGGTTATAAATAAAAGAAACTTCAAGTTTCTTAGGAGCCACTAAGGCACCAGGTCACGAAGATTATAAAATTATCTTTTAATACCCCTTTTTAATCCCTTAATGTGCGTGAACTCACGCAGAAAAAATAGCAGAATTTAAAAGGGAAAACTTATAACTACACTTTGTGTCTTAGTGCCTTTGTGGCTAACTGAACAGTTGCACTTAGATAAATAATGATTAAAAAACATGAGCTTTTAATTTACTCTTGTTTAATTGCTGTTAACAAATTAACGAAAGATATGTCAACCTAAAACTCCATTTGCAATGATTTGAGATTGCCGGCATGTGCTGTGCAATAGTTCAATAAAACGGGCGCAGGAGGATTCTTTTTAGCAACTGCATTAGGCTAATAAAAAAGATGAAATAGCCTTGACAACAGAAATTTCATTGAATAGAGTTGGCTATGGTAAAAGTAAATAAGGAGGATTAAATGTCAAGAATAGTTAAGATAGGTTTGATACAGGCAAAAAATGAAGTACCGGGAACAGAGTCTATAGAGGCGATTAAAAAGCCCATGATAGACAAACACGTTGGTCTGATAGAGGAGGCTGCAAACAAGGATGTCCAGATATTGTGTCTCCAGGAAATTTTTTATGGCCCTTATTTTCCTGCTGAACAGAATATAAAGTGGTATGAGGCTACAGAGAGGATTCCAGACGGCCCAACAATTAAACTCATGATGGAGTTAGCCAAAAAACACAGGATGGTAATTATTGTGCCAATTTATGAAGAGGCTGCAATTGGGGTTTACTATAACACGGCCGCTGTTATAGATTCTGATGGGTCTTATCTCGGTATGTATAGAAAAAATCACATTCCCCACACCCATCCGGGATTCTGGGAAAAATTCTATTTTAAACCTGGAAACCTTGGTTACCCCACCTTTCAAACGGCCTATGGTAGAATCGGCGTATATATATGTTATGACAGGCACTTTCCCGAAGGGGCAAGACTGTTAGGCCTGAATGGTGCAGAGATTGTTTTTAACCCATCTGCAACCGTAGCCGGTCTATCTGAATATCTATGGAAACTTGAACAGCCCGCCCATGCAGTAGCCAATGGCTACTTCATAGCCGCCATAAATCGTATTGGTCATGAGCAGCCATGGGATATCGGGGAATTTTA
Organism: uncultured Desulfobacteraceae bacterium; assembly: GCA_964434795.1. Classification (GTDB taxonomy): domain Bacteria; phylum Desulfobacterota; class DSM-4660; order Desulfatiglandales; family B25-G16; genus M55B121. The sequence goes on from CAYSWP010000058.1 coordinate 3,839, forward strand.
CGGAACAAGTTATATCTGTGACCCCAGGGGCCAGATAATTGCAGAAGGCTGCCGGGATAATGATGAGGTAATCATTGGTGACGTAGACCTTGATATCATTAGAGAGGTTCGAAATGTATGGCAGTTTTTCAGGGACCGGAGACCGGAAACTTACGAAGATATGACCAGGCTACTGCCATAAAATGTTACTGCTTTTTTTATCATTACATGAGGGGGAAAAATCATGGAAATAAAGATTATTAATGGCACTATAATTACACCTACTGATACCTATCAAGGTGAGATCGGAATCGATAATGGAAAAATCATTGAGATCTCAAAGAAGATATCCGATGATGCCAAAGAGATTATCGACGCCCAAGGCTCCTATATCTTTCCCGGCGGGATAGACATACACACCCACCTTGACATGCCTTTTATGGGCAGTTTCTCATCTGATGATTTTGAGACAGGCACTATTGCAGCGGCCCATGGAGGCACAACCTGTCTCGTAGATTTCGCTATCCAGGCAAAGGGACAGTCTTTAAAAGAAACGCTTAATGCATGGAAGTCTAAGGCCGAGGGAAAAGCGGTCTTTGATTATGGTTTTCATATTGCTATCTGCGATTTGACGGAAGATGTACTTAATGAAATTCCGGACGCTGTTGCAGAGGGTGTAACGAGCTTTAAAACATTCCTGGCATATAAGGGCGCGCTTATGATTGATGATGGATCATTATTTCAGATCCTTCGAAAATCTAAGGAAGCAGGCGCTTTAGTCATGATTCATGCGGAAAATGGCGATATTATAGATATTATGGTAAAGGATCTTCTCGCCCAAAACAAAACAGAGCCAAAACATCATGCGCTGAGTCGCCCTCCCGAGGTAGAGGCAGAGGCAACTGGACGGGCTATAGCCATTGCCCAGATGGCAGGGGCGCCCATATATATAGTCCATTTGACATGTAAAGAGTCCCTTGACAAGGTAAAAGAGGCTAGGGACAAAGGATTTCCTGCCCTTGCAGAGACATGCCCTCAGTATCTGCTTCTCTCTTATGATAATTACGAGGAACCGGATTTTAACGGGGCCAAGTATGTAATGTCCCCTCCACTCAGAGATAAATCAAATCACGATATCCTCTGGAAGGGACTTCTTTATAATGACCTTCAGGTAATCTCCACGGATCACTGCCCATTTAACTTTAAAGGCCAGAAGGACCTGGGAAAGGATGATTTCTCAAAGATTCCCAACGGGGCCCCTGGCATTGAAAACCGCCTCTGTCTTATCTACAATGAGGGGGTAAACAAAGACCGCATAAGCGTTAATCGCTTTGTAGACCTCGTCTCAACTACCCCGGCAAAGCTTTTTGGCCTCTATCCGGAGAAGGGAACCGTAGCCATTGGAAGTGATGCCGATTTAGTGATCTTTGATCCAAAAAAGAGCTTCACAATAACAGCGGAAACAAATCATCATAATGTGGATTACACCCCTTATGAGGGATACGAGGGGAAAGGCGTGCCGCGCATTGTGATTTCCCAGGGAAAAGTCCTTGTTAGAGATGGAAAGTTTTTAGGAAAACCTGGACAGGGAAAATATATCAAACGTAAGACCTTCAAAATTTTGTAAACAAAAGGTGTGGTTTGAAGAAAATAACCCTGGGAAAATTCCCAGGGTTATTTTTTGTTTTTTACCTTCAGCGCTGACAGCGCTAAGCCTTTTCTAATATAGACTGCAACTTTTGTTTGCGTTCTTCTCTTTTTTGCGCAGTCTTTCTAAGAACTCTTGGAACATCAGCCATCATTGAATTCGATAAATCTGCTGCCCGAATATAAAAAGCCTGGATCTTGTCTTCTATCTCCAGGGCATTCTTTACAACATTGGCCAAGTTAGAGTTTGAGCTGGAGTCAGCATCAAACTCGTAATCGTCTGTATCCAACCCCTCAAAAGAATAACAGGCCTCTATCGTGTCGGTTATTACGCCAAAGTATGTCTGTTTTATGAATTTTTCATTTTTCTTGTTTTGTTTGGCAAATGACAGGAAGGTCTCTTCCGTCTCCGGATACTTGCCTGCAAGTTCCTGATAAAATTTTTCGGAATCACCTTCTATCTTGGTAACAAAACTCATAACACCTGCCATTGTAACTAATTTCATTAGAACCACCTTTGAATAACTACTTTTATTTCAGTAAAAAATCGTATAACGTCCCTGCCCTGTCCGTGGGTCACACCATAAAACGAATCCTTTCGCCCTGAAAAGGGAAAGAACGACATTGGTGCTACAATACCAATATTTACCCCAACATTTCCTACGTCAGCTTCGTGTTGGAATTGTCTTGCCGATTTTCCACTGGTAGTAAAAATTGATCCGGCATTACCATAAGGGCTTGTATCCATTATTTTCATTGCTTCATCTAAATCACCCGCCCTTAATATACTTGCCACAGGCCCAAAAATTTCCTCCCTTGCCAGGCCCATATCGGGTGTCACATTTCCAAAAACCGTGGGATTAAGAAAGCATCCCTCTGAGACATCACCTACAAGGTTTAATTTTCTCCCGTCAAGTAAGAGTTTGGCGCCTTCTTTAACGCCCTGTTCTATGACGCCGGCCACTCTTTCCTTTGACGCCAAATTCTGTAAGGGGCCCATCTGAATCGACTCATCAAGTCCGTCTCCAACCCTTATCTTGGACGCTCCTTCTACAAATTTATCTACAAATTTCTTATAAAAGGCATCATCGCCAACCACTAATGCATTGGCGCCTGAAAGGCAGCGTTGTCCTGCATTGCCAAAAAATGAGGACATCAGGCTGACCATAGAGCTGTCCAGATTGGCGTCAGGCATAATTACAATAAAATTCTTTGCCCCGCACTGGGCAATAACCCTCTTGCCGGTCTCTCCGCACTTCCTGTAGACGATCCTACCAACCGGTGTAGACCCAACAAACGTCACACCTTCAATATCAGGGTGTTCCATAAGCTGATTGGCCCCATCAGCTCCGCCATTAACAAGATTGACCACCCCCGGCGGAAGACCTACATCATCTAAAAGCTCAAACAGCTTGGCCTGACTCATAGGGGTCCTTGGGGATGATTTTACAACGAATGTGTTTCCAGCGGCAATGGCAAAGGGCAAAAACCATAGGGGCACCATAAATGGAAAATTAAATGGGGCAAGGGTGCAAAAAACGCCTAATGGCTGGTAAATTCCATATTCATCAATGCCTGATGCAATATCCTCCAGGTTAAAACCCTGCATCAGGGATGGAATGCCGGTAGCCACCTCTACCATCTCAATGCCGCGCCTTGTTTCCCCCCTTGATTCATCAATAGTCTTGCCATGCTCAGTGGACTGAACAATGCTTAGTTCATCGAAATTCTCTTCCATCAACTCTATCAGCCTGTGAAGATATCTTGCCCTGGTCACAGGGGGGGTATTCCTCCAATCGTGAAACGCATCCTTAGCAGACCTTACTGCCAGATCAACCTCTTCCCTTGTGGACATAGGAACATGACAGAGCAGTTCATCTTTTGCAGGGTTTCTTACTTCCTCAAGGTCACTCGATTTCGAGTCTACCCATTCACCATTTATATAATTCTGAAGTGTCTTTACTCCCATATTTTCCTCCTTAACTTTAAAATAATAAAATAAAAATGATTCTTATTGCGCCCTCCTGGGTTTCATTAGATAAGTAAATTCATGTAGCAAAATTTAAAGCCGTATTTCAGAAAACTGGATTTTAAATTACGATATCATTACTGTCAAGCATAAAGAAGCAATCTGATAAAAATCTGATAAAGATATTGACATAAACAGTATTCTAAATTATTATTCTTATAAAGACACACTTGGAGGACATAATGAAATCTGTTCGTATCAACATCAGCCTTCCTAAAGAGGTACTTGAGGAACTTTCTAAGGAGGTGGAATCCAGAAAAAGGAGCCAGTTTATTACGGAGGCTATTAAACTTGTCGTCAAGGAGAAAAGAAATCAAAGACTTGCAGCCGAATACAAGGCTGCGGCCTCCGAGATCCGCAGGGTCAACGAGGAATTAGAAGGGGTTATAAACGATGGTCTCGATTAATCGCGGGGATGTCTTCCTTGTCAGCTTTGACCCTACAGTCGGAGCTGAGGTAAAAAAAACCCGCCCTGCGCTCGTGGTGTCTAACAACGTGAATAATGCTCATTCTCCCATAGTATCTATCGCCCCGATCACCTCAAATGCTATCCACATTTATTCATTCGAAGTGGAGGTTCCCTCAAGCAACGGAGGTCTGAAAACACATTCAAAGGTGATGGTTAACCAGACCAGGGCTGTAGATAAAATCCGACTTATCAAGCGGATTGGTCATCTCCCTAAAGAAATAACCGTGGAGGTAGACCGGGCATTAAAGCTTCATTATGATTTGGAATAAGGTATGCCCAGCACTTTCTTACGTGTCTTTCCCGCTTATAAAGTACTGGGTGCTGGTCATTCCTCACCTTCCGTGCCAAATCTTTCCGTGAAAAGAGTTTTTGAATAAAGACCAAGCTCTTTTCCAGGATCCCATATCGGGCAATGACACAAACCTATGATTTTGTCAAAATAAACGACATATAAAGATGTGATCATATAGTTCCCTGGATTCCCTTGGTTTTTCTCTCGCAAAGACGCACAGGCGCAAAGTTTATAACTTATTCGCATCCTCATTCCGGCGTCTTTTCCGTCAATACCGGGCATTACTACATCGGTGAGCAGGAGGTCTATAGGGCCAGTGTCTGTCTATTTTTCACTACTCTCCTTTCTTTTCTAATGGGTTTTACAAATTATTAAATTTGACAGCCTATTGTCAAATAAGGTATATTTTTAACTATAATTATTTCGTCACTATCATTTTCATGCCAAGGAGGTGCAAAATGAATGAAAACCCAAGTGAAATAATTGAAAAATATGCTGAAAAGCTTCCGCTCCATGAACACATCAAACTAATTGAAAGGCTGGAACGACAGCTAATAAAAAAAAGTGGTTCTATCCAACAACAACTTGATTGGAAAGAGTTATACGGTCTTGGTAAAGGACTGCGGGACAAAGAAGATGCCCAGGATTATGTAAACAGACTCCGGGAGAGCCGTATATGACTCTTTCTGACGAACTCAACCAAATTTATACTGTTTTTATCGACACTGCACCGATTATTTAGTATATTGAAGCCCATCCTAAATTTGGCCCGCTTGCTAAAGAAACTGTAAGCTCATTTCAATCAGGGAAACTCATTGCTTTCTCATCTGTAGCAACACTCGTGGAAGTTTTACCTAAACCAGTTGAAATCGGAAATGAGAAACTGGTGAGAAATAATTCTCTGATTTTCTTAAAGCCGGGAGAAATATCTCATTGTTGGAAATCTCTTCGGATATGGCTGAGCTGGCGGGGAAACTGCGTGGTCGATATACATCCCTCAGGGCTTTGGATGCCATACAAATTGCAGTATCCATCAATATAAAAGCTGATGCATTTATCACAAATGATGTAAAGTTGAAACAAATTGAAGAATCAAAGGTTATAGTTTTAAAGGATTATCTTTAATCCGCACTCTACAATTTCCCAATCCCTTCTTCATTCATTTAATCCAGTTTACTTCTTGATTACCTCTGGATTTTTTATCTATCACTGTGTTTCTCAAATCAACAATCACCCCCGATAAATCGGGACTTCCGCCGGTAATATGGCGGACAAGTTCACTACGTTGCAGCCCCGATAAATCGGGATTTCCGCCACACAGCATAGGCGGACAAGTCCACTTCGTT
>CAYSWP010000059.1:0-9132 GCA_964434795.1 uncultured Desulfobacteraceae bacterium
TTCCCCTTGTAATTATTATTGTAACCGTTCACAGGTTCATGGTTCAACGTTCAGGGTTAGGGAAAAGACTGAGCAAAGTACTATGTTACAGGTTTGTGGGTATGTGGAAGCGATCGGTTTTCACGTACAAAACGCTTACAAAATGGCTTAAGGTGATAAGAATACAACCTTTGAACCCCTGAACCTTTGAACCGTGAACGGTTACTTATTATTTCTATTCTGTTTATTCATTAAGGCAGCGTATTTTAACCTATGGTCAATGGTTTTATAACGCCGATCGGTTAATAACCATATGTTTCATTAGAATTTACAATCCCCTGTCTTATAATACCAAAAAGCTTATTTTTTTCTGATGTTTGTTCTGAGATAATTTTTATCTTTATGGTTAATATTGCAATGTCCACGTCATTATCAATTTTCCCAACAATTCTTGACCAGTCTTTTTCTGTTGTCAACAAAAGATCGGCATTTGACAGGGTCTTAAGATGTATAAGCCCTTTGATCTCTTTTTCATTAAAATACTTGTGATCAGGGAAGGACTTAGAGTGAATAATAATGGCGCCGAGGTCTTTAATCATGTTAAAAAAATCACCTGTGTTGGCCAGTCCTGCAAATGCAACCACCCGCTTCCCTGACAGGAATTTTGGAGCATATAATTTATTTTTCAGGGGAAGCCAAACCTGGTCTGGAAAATGCCCGGCTCGTAAAATCGGTATTTCCGGATAGATTCCTTGCAAATAGGATAAAAGATTATGCCCTGTATTTTTATCCGTGCATTTAGTAAGCACAATAATATCGGCCCTCTTTATTTCATTAACCGGCTCTCTTAAAGGACCTGCAGGCAATAGAGAATTATTGCCAAACTGCCACATAGAATCTATAAGCAAAATATTTAAATCTCTTTTTACAGATAAGTGTTGATACCCGTCATCTAAAAGCAGCAGATGTGAATTGAATAATTTTAATGCCAGATACCCTATTCTATGCCTTTTCTTTGATACCAGTACAGGGATCGATTTTAATTTTTTGGCCAGCAGAAAGGCCTCATCTCCTGCCTCGTCTGCTGATGCAAGAACACGTTGACCATCAGATACTATAAGAAATTTATTTCCCTTTTTTCTCTTATAGCCTCTGGAGAGTATGGCGGTTTTAATCCCGTTTTTGTTGGCCCACTTGGCTATCATTGCAACAAATGGAGTTTTGCCTGTGCCTCCTGTTGTTATGTTTCCTACGCTAACTACATATGTAGGAAGGGACACAGTCTTAAAAAAATCAATGCTATATGCGGCTATCCTCAATTTTGTAACAAGGGTATACATGAGGGAAAGCATCTTCAATATAAATGAAAAAAACATGTTCGACTGCATGCTTTTGTAAATACTTTCCAATCAACACCTATCTATAAATGGTTCAATAAATTTCATTACCTTGTTGAGTGCTCCCTGATTTTGCAACACAAATTCCTTGGCCATTTTTCCCATCTTTTGTCTTTCACCCTCTTGCCTTAAGAGCTCAAGCATCACATGGAATAATTCCGACTTATCTTTTACTTTTCTGCCACCCCCATATTCTATTATTTTTTTTGCCATATCCGAAAAATTGTACATGTAAGGGCCAAAAACAACAGGCACCCCAAAAAAGCCCGGTTCCAAAAGATTATGTCCACCCCTTGGTACAATACTTCCACCTACGAATGCAATGTGGGCCAAATCATAAACCTGTGCTAACTCCCCAAGCGTATCAAGGAGAAAGACATTGTACTCATGCTTGTCGGCTTGAATATTTTTTGTATTGAAGTCGCCTACCCTCACCAATTCAGTTTTCTTTGCTATATTTAGCCCGAGTTCTCCTGCAATATAAAATACCTCATTGAATCTACTTTGCTCTCGAGGACAAATTATAAGAGACAAATCAGAAAATTCTTTAATAAGCTCAATAAACACCTGGAATATAATTTTTTCCTCAGGATAATGGGTGCTGCCCGCCACCCATATTTTTTTATTTCTAAGGTTAAAAAGCCTTATTAATTTGTCCCGATCTTTATTTTCAAGGTTTTTCCATTTTTTATCAAACTTAATATTTCCTGTAACCTTTAACTTTTCAGGTAATATTCCTCCGTTAATCATTCTGTATTTATCAATATTTGTTTGCATCAAGAATAATTGAAAAGGTTCAAATACCCATTTGATTAAAGATTTCCACCTCTTGTAAGCTTGCCCGGTTTTAGGGGAAATCCTTCCGTTTACCAAAATTGTTTTCACTCCTAATTTTCTTAATGTGGTAATTAAACCAGGCCATATATCTGTTTCTATTAACAGGAAAATTCCTGGATTTATATTTTTTATAACCTTCCTTATAAACCACCAGAAATCAAGGGGCATTTGCACAATATAATCAACTTTGGTTTTCAGTTGATTTTTTGCAATTTCTAAGCCTGTGATTGTTTTAACAGAAAGGACAATCTCCCGCGATGGATATTTGCATTTTAGGGATTCAAGCAAGGGAATGGCGGATAAAACCTCCCCCACTGAAAGGGCATGGACCCATATTCTGGCTGTTTTACAGTTTCTGAAATATGGAAGGTTTAGCGCAAATAATCCCCTTAAATTATCTTTTTGTTTTAAAAGATAAATAACCGGGAAAAATATTACAAGAATAAGGGTGGTTAAAAAATGGTAGAAAATAATCATCTGTTGTTTGCAATTGATGGTTTTAAAAATTTCTTGTTCAGGCCACTAACGTTCGCCCCTTTAATCCATAAATGGACAGTTCTATAACGAATTTTGTCCCTTTCGGCGTATTGTCCTCAACCCTTATCAAGCCATTATGGTCAGCTATTATCTTGCTGACAATAGCCAGGCCTAACCCTGTTCCAGCCTTTTTTGTAGAAAAATATGGTTCAAAAAGCCTTTCTTTGTCTTTATCGGATATTCCTTCACCGGTATCGGCTATCTCTATCCTAACAGTACCTGATGCATCTTCGTAAAAAAGACTAATATTAATTTCTCCTTTATCAGAAATAGCTGCCACAGAGTTATCTAAGAGGTTAATCATTGCGCGCTTGATTTGTTCCTTATCAAGTTTGAACACAGGAATGCGATCATTATCAATGAGGCTGAATGCAATATTTTTATGGGTATCTTTATATAATAATATTGCATTTTTAATTATCAATTTAATGTTGTATGGGGCAAGTCTGGCAGGAGGCATGCGGGCTAAATTTGAAAATTCGTTTACCAGCAATCTCAATTCTTCCACGCTGTCTATTATTAACCGCGTACATTCATCGAAAACAATTCTATCTTCTCTTGAAAGCCGTTCACCGTATTTTCTTCTCAGCCTTTGAGCTGAAAGCTGAATAGGCGTCAAAGGGTTTTTTACCTCATGGGCAATTCTTCTGGCAACATCTCTCCACGCAGCCATCCTCTGCGCCCTTTCTAATTCAGTGAGGTCTTCAAATACTGCGACTAAACCAATGTATTTGTCCTGATCGTTTCTCAATGTATTCAAGGATACTAAGAGCTTTAAATACCTTCTCTTTATGGATATTCCTATCTCCCTCTGTACAGTTTCTTTCTTAAAAATATCTCCATCTGATATAAAACTACTGATAATAGATCGATATTGAGGCCCTAAAATATCCATATAATTACGCCCAATTACTTCTCTGGCAGAGATATTAAGCATCTTTTCCGCAGATTTATTTATAGTTGAGATTACCCCTTTAGAATCTGCTGATATAACTCCAGCAGCAACATTCTTTAAGATAGTCTCCATGTAAATTCCCCTCTGCTCCGACTCCTTATTCGTCTTGATTAGATCTCTGTTGACAGCATCAAGGGCGCGTGTACCATTCATAAGATCCCTGGTCATCCTATTGAATGAATCTACAAGCACACCCATTTCATCTCTGGATTGTAAATCTATATAAAAGTTATAATCACCGGATGCTATCCTGTTTGTCGCTGCGGCCAGCTCTTCAATGGGAACTGTAATTCCCCTTGAAAGATACAATCCAAACCAGATTGCTGAAAAAACTACCAATAAAGTGACTATAGAGAGGGTTATTAAATGACTTACCTTGATAGGTTTTTTTAATGTCTTTAAATACTTGTATCCTTGAAGTCCTTTGTCAATGGTAGCTAATCTGTTAGAGATAAGCTCAGGGATGAATTTTGCAAGGACAATTGATCCAACCTGGGCCTTTGTGTCTTCCTGTGAAAATATAGGTACTATTCCCCTTACTAAATCTCCTTGTGACGATTTTTCAGTTGCCCTCATATCAGTTGAGTACTTAAAGCTTTTGTAGAGCTTCTCGACATCAAGGTCCTTAAATATTTTCAAATCAACCTTGTTGTTATAAGAAACCGCCCTTGGGCGCAAATTCGAGGAAAAAATCCGAATAGCATCAAGGTTATATTCCCTCCTTTTTTCCTCGATAAACGACTGCAGTTTATCTGATTCAGGCAAATTCATTAAACCCTTATGAGTAATGAGAGAGCTGAGACTGTTGCCAAAAGAAATTAAATCATCTCCTGTTTTGTTAAAGTAATCTTCTCCGATTTCTACAGACTTTTGAAGAGATTGTTCAATCGGAAGACTGAACCAATAATCCGTCGATATTGAAATAAATTGTACCGAAACAAAAAAGATAATTATAGTTGGCAAAAGGGAGAGTATCAAAAATGCAAAGACAAGTTTTTGCCTTAGACCAAAGCCAATGGTCTTTCCTTTTCTCTCTAAAACAAGTTTGACCAGGTTTCTTATGGTCAGATAAAGGAGAAGAAGAAGCAATATTACATTTATATTTATCAGAGAAAAAACGAGGATGCTGTCTGTAATTGGAAGATCAATACCAAGATCGAATATCCTGGTTATCAGATAGGTAAGGAGGATTATAACGGGCAATATGATTGCAATGCCGATTATTTCTCGTTTACGTCTTCTTAGATCATTACTTTTCATTATAACCGCGGACTATTGAACGGTGAAATTTTAATATTGAAATGTTGAAATCTGATTCCATAATAGAAGAAGAAAGAGACTATTGCAAGATTTAATAAATCAGCAAATACTACTTTTCTTAGCAAGATTGGTGCACCCAAGGGAAGAAGATAAAGTAGTCAATACTTATTTCAGACCTGCCCGCCATCACAGTCGTTCAGGCGAGACTGGCGGGTTTGTGGGGATGTGGAAGCGGTCAGAGTTCTGGGTTTCCCGATAAAATCTGCATTAACGTTTAAAACCAAAACCCATTCGCCGGAGCGTTGATCTTGGGAACTCAAGAGGCCGAGTTCCAGGATTTGCCGCTCAACTCAGCAGCGGTCGTGATGTGCTTTGTTCCTTCAGCAGATATTGCTGATTTACAAGCCTGTCTGCATGCACCGCACAGGCAGGCAAGCCAAAGAGAATAAGACAACCCCGAATCCCTATTTCACAGGGAAACCTTTCAACCTGTGGGCGCTTACAAACGTATGCGTAAATTTATGAAAGAGATAAACCAAGTTCTCCAAATGATGGAATTCTAATTCTTTTTTCCTTTAATTCTTTTTTTTCTTTAAATTGGACAATCTCCCAGGAATTTTCTTTATCCATAAATTTTTTAAGTAATCGTTGATTCAAGGCGTGACCTGATTTTTCTACAACAAAGTGTCCAATTACAGGATATCCAAGAATTGCTAAATCACCTATAAAATCAAGCATTTTATGCCTAACAAACTCATCTTTGTATCTCAGTCCACCATCATTTAGAATTCTGAAATCATCCACAACAATGGCATTATCTAAAGAGCCACCCTTTGCAAGGCCGTTATTTCTTAATATCTTAACATCCTTAAGAAAGCCAAATGTCCGTGCCTTGCTAATATCTTTAATAAAGCTATCCTGGGAAAAAGACATTTCGTAGGACTGGTCTTTTATCAGTGGATGATTAAAATCAATTTTATAGCTTATTTTTAACTCATTTGAGGGATAAAGATAGGCGTGCCTGTCTCCATCTTTAATTTTTACTGCTCTTTTTACGAAAAAGAATTTCTTGTAATCATCTTGCATAGCAATGCCGGCATTTTTAATGAGAAAGATAAAAGGTGCAGAACTCCCATCCATGATAGGGATTTCTCCACCATCAACCTGAACTAAAACATTATCTATCCCCATTCCAAAAAATGCAGCCATAATATGTTCTACTGTAGCTACACTATACCCATTAAAACCAATAGTAGTAGCCATGTTCGTTTGAACAACATTATCAAAGGAGGCCTTAACACAACGACTGGGCGCTATGTCAATCCGCTCAAAAATTATACCGCTGTTGGGTGGAGCAGGTTTCATATTTAATTTTACTTGCCTTCCCGAGTGAAGACCTATCCCAACACAGCTTATTTCCTCCTTGAGTGTTCTCTGTCTTAAATCCATTGTAGCTCCATTAAAAAGTAGACTTATTATGCAATAATCCGAAAGCAGCTTCTCAAAAATTAAGCACTTTTAAGCAAGTGTTATGCCAAAAGCATAATTAAATTAAAAAAAAGCATTTTAGCGAATATAACATGCTGATTTTATGAATATTATATAATGTTATCATAATATTTCGTTTTATCTCTTTGGTTGTATAACTATTGCAAATTTTACACATATATTGTGCATAGAAGTTACAATCTAATCTTAACAGATACTCAAACAGTCTTTTGCGACCAATTTGTTACCCTCTATATCTCTTCCGAAGACGTATCGCCTTGGGCGTGATTTCTACAAGTTCGTCGTCATTTATATAGGAAATACAGTTTTCCAGTGAAAATAAAGTGGGCGTTGTCAGGACAATATTTTCGTCGGAGCCTGCAGCCCGCATATTGCTGAGTTTTTTCATCTTCCCTGGGTTTACTACCAAATCGTTGTAACGGCAGTGTTCACCTATGATTTGACCGTGATAGACTTTTTCACCTGGCCCATAGAACAAACGACCTCTTTCTTGAAGATTGAATAATGCATACGCAACAGTGCTACAGGGCTCCTTTACAATAAGTACGCCATTTCTTCTATTTTGTATTTCCCCAACAAAAACGCCAAAATCCATAAACATGTAGTTCATTATTCCCATTCCCCTGGTGTCTGTCATAAATTCAGAACGATACCCCAAGAGGCCTCTGGTTGGAATGCGGTATACCAAACGGGCCATGCCGTTTTCCTGATTCATATGGAGGATTTTTCCTTTTCGTTGGCCAAGTTTTTCAATAACCACGCCCATATATTGTTCATCTACATCAACCGTAAGCTCTTCAAAGGGCTCAAGAAGTCTCCCGTCCCGCTCTTTCATTATCACCTGCGAGCGTGTTACCTGAAACTCATATCCCTCACGGCGCATTCTCTCAATGAGTATAGATAGATGAAGTTCACCACGGCCAGACACCTTCATGCCGACCTCGTTTTGGATCTCTTCCACATGAAGGGCAACATCCGTTAGAGTCTCCCGATGGAGCCTTTCAAAAAGATGGTTCGATGTTACAAAATGCCCCTCTGTGCCGGCAAAAGGTGAATCGTTTGGGATAAAATTCATAGAAAGTGTAGGTGGGTCAATTTTCATGGGGGCCAAAGGCGTTGGATTTTTTGGGTCGGTAAACGTCATGCCTACTGTCACGTCCTCCATTCCAGCAACAGCCACTACTTCACCGACTCCAGCAACATCAATAGGTTTTTTTTCGTTTCCTACAAACCGGTAAATCTTAGTTACACGTGCAGGTACAACAGAGCCGTTGCGTAATGCAACAGAAATTTCTTTGTTAATGTTCATCTTACCCTGCGTAATCTTTCCAATACCGAGTCGACCGAGATAAGGCGAATAATCAATTGAACTGACAAGCATCTGAAGTGGAGCATTAGGATTTCCACTGGGAGAAGGAATATGTGAAATAATTTTATTGAACAGCGGTTTGAAATCTTTCCCGGGTTTCTCAATATCATCCGTAGCAATTCCATTTTTTGCAGAGCAATAGACAATGGGAAAATCTAAGATGTTATCAGGTGAATCGAGTTTTACAAAAAGATCAAAAACCTGATCAACAGCCCAAGACGGTCGGGCTGAAGGCTTGTCTATTTTATTTATAACTACAATAACAGGTATATTTATGGCGAGTGTTTTCTTGAGTACAAAATAGGTTTGCGGCATTGGGCCTTCCTGTGCATCAACAAGTAAAAGAACTCCATCGGCCATCTTAAGCACACGTTCTACCTGTCCTCCAAAATCGGCGTGGCCGGGAGTATCTATAATGTTTACCCAGTGATTGTTATATTTAAAGGAACCATTTTTTGAGGCAATGGTTATCCCACGTTCTCTCTCCAGATCCATAGAATCCATTATCCTTTCAGCGACAACAAGATCTTTCCTGAACAACCCGCTTTGACGAAAAAGTTGGTCAACGAGTGTTGTCTTGCCGTGGTCTACGTGGGCAACGATTGCAATATTTCTCATGTAATTTTGATTCATATTAAGCGCTCAGTTTAAATTAAAATACCTAATTAGGAGTTTATTAAGCAAACGACCCTGCCCATCAGTGCAGGGTCGTTATATTATGATTGACATTCTTTGTTTAGACATATGTTTGGTCTGAGTTGTTTTTAATCACTTATTGATATTTTTCAATCTGATGTTTCCATTTATTTTTCAGTTTTTTTGAAGAAATGAGAAAACTGCCCCTGAAATTAATTTTAAATCAAATATACTCGCTAAAAACAAATAGAGAAAAACAATTCATTGCTTTCTTTTCTTGACTTTATTAAACTAAAATAGTTTTATAAAAACTGATTAAGCTATTTTTTGGAGCACCGGCAAATAAATTTCTTTGTATTAGTGCAGCCACAAAGTCACGAAGACACTAAAACTCTAAAATAATTCATCATTTCTCATTAACAGCAGAATGTAATATCTGTAAAATTTTTTGGGAATCAATATCTTTTTTCTTATAAGATTTTAAAATTCATGTTTTTCTTTCGTGACTTAGGAGGCTGTCCGAGAATAGTAATTTTTTCTCAAATCGAGGAATGCGAAAAAAATTACCGCAGGTATATAGTTGATATTCCGAGGATAATTTTTTGAGCATGACAAAGAGTTGAGGAAAAAGGGCATTCTCGGACAGGCTCCTA
>CAYSWP010000060.1:0-8944 GCA_964434795.1 uncultured Desulfobacteraceae bacterium
CTGGTACGCCTGGCAGGACTCGAACCTGCGACCTGCGGATTAGAAGTCCGCTGCTCTATCCAACTGAGCTACAGGCGCATTATAATATTAAATATCTTCTGCTAATTTTTTATTAATAAATTCCAGATCACCTCCCCAGATCGGCAACTCGGGGTCACCCTGGATCTCTATGCTGATTTCATAACGTTTTTCTATTTCAGAAAGTTCCTTTCTTTTTCTATTTAAAAGGTAGTTAGCTACCTTACTTGGTAACGCTCCTATTACCTTATCTACATCGCCTTTTGATGAGGCCTGCCATATCTTTCGGAGAAAAGACAACGCAGTAGCCTCAACAGACCTTACTATTCCCCTGCCCTGGCAGTATTCACATATCTGATAGGTCTTTGACTCTACAGACGGTCTTAGCCTCTGTCTGCTAAGTTCCATTAAGCCAAACTTAGATGTATAGGAAAGACTTATCTTGGCCCTGTCTTTTTTAGTCTCCTCTCTAACAGTCCTTATCAACTCTCTTCGATGTTTTTGCTCTTTCATATCAATAAAGTCTATTACTACAAGCCCACCTATATCCCTGAGTCTTAGCTGCCTTATTATCTCTTTGGAAGCCTCAATATTCGTCTTAAAGGCCGTAGTCTCTAACCCTTTTGCCTTTATTGATCTTCCACTATTTACATCAATTGCAAATAATGCCTCTGTAGAGTCTATAACAATTGAGCCCCCGCTTTTTAATGGCACCCTATTGTTGTATATCTGCTCGATCTGTTTTTCAATACCATATTCGGAAAATATTGGTCTTTTTTCCTTATAGAGCTTTACCCTTCTTATGTGCCTCGGAGAGATAACCTTCATAAAATCTTTTATCTCTGACCATGTCTCTAAATCGTCGACTAAAACCTCATCAACATCTGCGCTAAAATGATCCCTTAAAGTTCTCAGGCCTAAGTCCTGCTCTTGGAAAATAAAAGACGGTGCTGGCAATGTCTCTGCCTTTTGCTTTATATCCTGCCACATCCTCAAGAGATTGTTAAGGTCTCGGGCTAATACCTTCTTTTTCTGGCCTAAGGCAGCGGTTCTTACTATATATCCAACTCCATCCGGAAATTTTAGATGGTTCATAATGGATTTAAGTCTTTGCCTTTCTTCATCCTCTTCTATTTTCTGGGATACGCCGCCGTTCGGTCTCCCCGGCGTTAAAACAAGATATCTGCCTGCCAGAGATATATATGTACTGAGATATGCACCTTTCCTCCCCCCCATCTCTTTAGTCACCTGAACAAGGAGTTCCTTTCCCTTTGTTAATGCATTCCCTATAGAAACAGCAGCCTTCGAATCCTTCATTACCCCCTGAGATTCATAATATTCCGGGTGTATTTCCCCTAAGGTTAAAAACCCATTCTTATCTGTTCCATAATTAATAAAAGACGCCTGCAGGCTTGGCTCAACCCTGACAACTATGCCCTTGTATATGTTTCCCTTTATCTCCTCTTTCATTGAGGTCTCAATATAGAATTCATCCAATTCTTCATTTTTCAGGATTGCTACTCTATATTCTTCCGGTTCTACTGCATTTATTAGCATTTTATATGACATTTATACCCTTCCGTTTGTCTTAAAGTGTTGATATACCTGATACATAAATGTTCGCAATGCCGGCTCCCGGCCCGGCTGGAAGGACCCATCATACGACACATCAAGGTATGGGGTATGCAATTTTGACATTAGTGGTTTAGCTATAGAAGAGGTGAGGTTGCTCGGCATGCATGTAAAGGGGAATATATTTACAACTCCATTGAATCCTTTACGCGCATACTCTAATGCTGATGGTATACTAAGGCACGCCTCAGTGCCAACCTCAAAGGAAAAGGCATTATTATTCTTCAGATTTTTTTCTAAATGACCAATCTTATGATCTTCTTGAATGTCAACATACTTCATCACCAACCGGAACACCTTTCTCTGCTGTATATACTGGTAAAAAAGGGTAAGGGAGTAGTTCAGGTAGCGAAAAAGAGAATCCTTTATCTCTTTTATCCGTAATTTTCTAAAGTTTAGCTTTAAATCTATTTTTGCCAATCTTGCCTGATCATAGGTTGTATAGTTTATCCATTCACCAACAGAGGCGTTCACTGCCTCGGCGCCATATTTTTCGAGCATTCTTATAGTATCTTGATTGGTCTTGAAATGGGACCTTACGTAAATTTCCCCAACCACCGCCACAATTGGTTTTTTAGGGATATTAGGGTCAATAATCTCTTTGCTTTTCTTAACGATTTCTTCTAATTCATTAAGGATTTTAGGAAGATTTTTCTTAGATGAATATCTGGAAAAAAATTCCGTCATCCTCTCCATAGCATTAGCTATGAATACATCGGCCTCACCCTTCTTTTTCTCGTAAGGCCTTATCCTCCACAATAGCCTATCCAGCACATCACCTATAATAACGGAAAGATAGGCGGCCTTGCGAAAATCCATAGCCTTTTCTTTTGGAATCAATCCGTTTAACGAATAGGAATCCTCTGATGTCAAGGTAGCTATCTTGAGTCTGCCTAAGTCGCCAATTGAATCAAGGATTATGCGATGAAGTTTGTTATACATGCCAAATCTGCATGGACCACCTGCCTCGGGCATGAAATACATATAGTTCTCAGGATTAAAACTATCCCCAAGTCTATCCTCTTCCTTCTTCATATACAGCAGAATATCCCCAAGGGTAACAATACAGGGAAAACATTCCTTACCGGATGTATGTTCTTTTCCCATATCTATACCTTTATAGGTATCCATGACAAAGGAATTTATTCCAAACCCCCGAAATACCCCAGCCATAAGGTGGCTTCCTATTCTATTCATTTCCGGGATAAGAAATGTCTTTCCCTTAACATCAAAATGGCCAACACCCTTAGATACGCCGGTAAATGTATCAGTCTCTTCAGTCTTTCTAAATTGATCTATGCTTTTCATTTCTTTCAAGACCCTGTGGCACTAAGTTTAATATTTCGGTTATCTGAAATTTCAATATGCTGCATAGATTGTATTACATTTTTAAATGCCTCCAGTCTTGTCATAACCCCTGCTACTGCACTATGCTCATCTAACTCAAGGATAAGGCATGGTTTGTCCTTCATGATATATTTGTAAAAATGCTCATTGAAAGAATCCGGGCCGCAACTAAAATTAGAAATATGCAGTCCAAAAAAATTATGGTTTTTCTTTATTACCTTAGCTACTCTTAACATCTGAGTACCATAAGACCAGTACATACTCGAAAAATCGGACATGCTCACATCCCGAACATCGAAAAAGTCCATGGGAAGGGCATTCATTCCTATCTTGGATAAATTTTGCCCTAATCTGAGATTTAGTTTTTCATCATAAAGATTATACGCCCTTCCAGTTACTACAATTAACGGCTCACCGTTTTTTAGAGAGGATATTACCTCAGATCCTTTTCTGTACAGCTCATCTTCAAATTCCATTTGTCTTTTTAACGCCTTTTCCAATGCACCCTTGATTTTTTTTATATTTAATCCCAGGGCATGGCCGATTTGGTCGTATAATTCAATACTCAACAAATCAGTATCATAATGTAGATGAACAGTAGGGCTCAAAATATCCTTATCGCTTAGCCCCAATGCAGTCTTTAACATATACTGATTCCCCTGAACCAAGGGGCAGTAATAACTGTTTTCCGTCTCATGGTCAGATGGAAGATTAATTATAGTCGGCAGGAAAAGGTGCCTTGTCTTTCCTATCAAATCCCTGACATGACCATGTGATACCTTGATAGGATAACATGTCTCCGTTGTCATTGACTCAATACCTAATTTGGAAACCCTGTCATTTGTTTTCCGTGTCAATACCGGACGGAAACCCAAGTGGTCAAAAAAGGTTATCCAGAAGATACCGAGCTCATGATTATATATAGCCCTCTGCATGCCAACAGTCGGCCTGCCGTCTATTTCAAAGACAGCCCTGTTGTCTTTGGTATCTCCCCCTTTCAAATCTCCAAAATCATGATAAAGGCCATTAAGATATCCCTCCCATATCTCATCTCTTAATTTAAAATAATCTTCTTTTTTTTCTCCGTACTGACCTCTAATCTCGTAACGTCCGCATTCGCCACCCCATATGCTCTTTCTTCCGCTAAAGTTGTATATCTTTAATTTACATTCGTTATGGCACTGGGGATCTGCATGACAAACGGCCTCTTTGTATTTTAGCTTGTCGTTAATAGATTCTTCAAGGCCACGAAACACGGACTTGTTCTTATTTTCAATTTTCATCTGTTCCTGAGCACTTATAGCGGCTCCGAAACTCCCGAGAACTTCCCTGTGTTTTGGTATCAAAAGGCCCTTTCCCAATACTGCCTCAAAGGCTGCAACAATTGCCTTGTTAAGGGACGGGCCGCCAAGAAACATAATATTATCACCTATACTTTTGCTGCCGATTACCCTGTGCAAATAATTATATACTATGGCATAACAAAGACCGGCAATAAGGTCATTTTTTTGAGCGCCTTTCTGGGCATAGGATACAAGATCAGACTCCATAAATACCGTGCAACGTTCTGTTAATTTTATGGGTCTTTTTGAGGATAAGGCTATCTCCTGGAATTCTTCAACAATATTAATACCGTTTTTGCTTGCCAGTTCATGAAGAAAACTACCTGTCCCAGCGGCACATACCTTGTTCATGTCAAAGTCCAGGGGATGGGTATTAGCGATAGATATATATTTGCTATCCTGCCCTCCTATCTCAAAAATTGTGTCTATAGTGGGATCTATCTCAACAGCGCCCCGGGCATGGGCCGTTATTTCATCAATAATGAGGTCTGCATTAAGAAAATCACCGGCCACCATTCTTCCGGAACCTGTTGTAGCCACTCCCATTATCTCTATTTTGTCCCTATTCCTATCTTCTAATATACTCAGCAGACTCTTGATTACCTCTATGGGTTTCCCCATTGTCTGTCGATATTCCTTATCTATAATTTCCCTATCCTGGGTTATGAGGACATATTTAGTAGTTGTTGAGCCTATGTCAATGCCTAAATATACCGGTGTTCGTTCCTGTTTTCTTAACTGTATGTCTATCTTATTATCTTCCGGAAAATCTGTTTTTATCAGTCGCAACCTTGGGGCTGCAGGGAATGAAAACATTCCTTTTTCAGTCATGGATTTAAGTTTTTGTAAATCAGGCTTATTGGAAATATTTAATTCTCTTGCATGGAGCGCTACACCTAATGCGCCGACAGATGTAAAATATGGCGGCACAACAAGTTCGGGAAAGTGATCTTTGAAGGCACGAACCTGAAGTTCGTTTGCGGCGAGTCCACCAATAAATACTACAGGTTTAGGCAATATCCTGTTAGAAACTATAGTGCTTAGATAGTTAGATGTATTTCCTATATGGAGACCTGCTATAATATCCTCTAATGTCTCACCCTTATTCTGAAGGTGTATCATGTCTGATTTTGTAAAGACAGTGCAACGACATGCTACCCTGGCAGGGCTTTTGCTCTTAACCCCTAATGCAATAAAATCCTCTAATATCTTAGAAATGTGGGTATCAGAAATATTTGCATCCTTACCATACATGGATGACGCCAATCTTTCCGCCTGCTGGTCAATAAAGGAACCTGTACCGGAAGCGCAAGGCGTGTTTGTGTTAAAATCGTCAAGTTCCCATGCGCCTCCGTTATGACTTAGAATATACAATGCTGTATCCTGCCCGCCCATGCTGATTATACTCCTCACATCAGGCTGCAGGTAAATAGACCCAAGAATTTGGGCTATAGACTCAAACTCATAAAAGGCTCCTATCCAATCACTTATTATTTTCCCATGGTTCCCAGTAAATGCAATGGCTTTTACCGCTTCCACCCCAAAGCGATTATAGAGCTCTTTTACTATATCATAAACCGATGCCTCGGCCCCTCCAAAATGTCTTCTGTAAGGGGCTTCGTAAATCAATTCCCCCTTGCTGTTAATTACAACGGCATTTACACTTACCGATCCAGCGTCAATTCCAGCGTAATAGTTTTCCAATTTTATCGCCTCAAGCCAATATAAATTAAAATGCCTGGTACTATTTAATTCTTAATTTATAACTATTCAGGTTGTTAGGTTGAAGACTGAAGGCTGAAGTATTTCAACAATAGCAACCCTTAGTGAGCTTCATCCCAGTTTTTACCCCAGTTTATATCCACCTTTAGGGGAACACTCAATGGGTAAACGCTCTCCATCTCATTTTTTACAATCGATTTGACAACATTTAGTTCATCATAGGGAATTTCAAAAATTAGTTCATCATGAACCTGCAAGAGCATTTTAGACATAAGGTTATCTATTTTTAATTTTTCAGATATATTTATCATGGCCATCTTAATAAGATCAGCGGCAGTTCCCTGTATTGGCGTGTTAACTGCTGCTCTTTCCGCCTCTGATCTTATGTTTCCATTATCGCTGTCTATATTAGGAAGATACCTCCTCCTTTTTAAAAGGGTTGTTACATATCCATCTTCCTTTGCCTGGGATATGATTTTTTCCTTAAAGTCTTTTACCCCTTTATACCTTTTGTAATAATTGTCAAGGTAAACTTGCGCCATCTTCTTGTTTATTGCAAGTTCCTTGGCGAGCTTAATTTGTCCCATCCCATAAATAATACCAAAATTAATAGTCTTGGCCATCCTGCGCATCTCCGGCGTTACCATATCCGGATGCACATCAAATATTTCTGTTGCTGTTCTTGCATGTATATCCTCTTCTTTCTCAAAGGCCTCTAATAAAACAGGGTCATTTGAATAATGGGCAAACACACGTAACTCAATTTGTGAATAATCAGCAGATAGGAGAAAATGTCCTTCATCTGCTATAAAACCTTTTCTTATCTCCCTGCCCTCTTCGTTTTTAATTGGTATGTTCTGAAGATTCGGATTGCTGCTGCTCAGCCTCCCTGTTACAGTAACTGTTTGATTATAAGAGGTATGAACCCTGTCTGTATCCTTGTTTACTATATTCACAAGGGCATCAAGATACGTTGATTTCAGCTTGGCAATTGTCCTGTAGCGAAGAAGTAAGGCCGGAATCCGGTTAACCTTTGCAAGCTCTGTTAATACCTCAACATCTGTAGAATATCCTGATTTTTTTCTTGTCTTCTTTTTTCCCGGTAGCTTTAGCTTTTCAAACAGTATATAACCTAATTGCTGTGGAGAATTTAAGTTAAATTCCTCTCCGACAAGTCTATAGATATCGCTCTTAATAAATGCAATCTCATCAGCATATTTTTTAGATATATCTTTAAAAAAAGCAACGTCTATTTTTACCCCAGCCATCTCCATATCCATCAGTACAGGGACGAGTCTCATCTCCAAATCCTGGAATAATGTATAATTATCAGTATCTCTAAGTCGGTTTTCCAGTATTGATTTCAGCTTTATGGTTATCTCTACATCCTCGCATGAATATTCCTTGGCCTTGTTAATATCAACGTATGCAAAATTCTTATCTTTTTTGTCTGCAGTAACCTCCTTGTAACTGACCATCTTATAGCCCAAATAGAGCTGTGCCAGATTATCCAGATTATGCTGTCGAATGGCGGGGTTTATAACGTAGGAAGCAATCATTGTGTCAAAAAATACCCCGCCTAACTCAATGCCATATCTCGCCAATACTTCTGCATCGTATTTTATATTCTGCCCTATTTTTTTTATACTTTCGTCATAGAGCATTCCTTTCAAAACAGAAAGGGCATCATCGAGACTTATCTGGGGCGCTCCACTATTATTCATGTGTCCCAGGGGTATATAATAGGCTGTTTCAGGTTCAACACAGAACGATATGCCTACCAGTTCTGCAAGAAGAGGGTTTATATCGGTGGTCTCCGTATCAAGGCACACAATCCCCTTTTCCCTTATCATCTTTACAAGAGATTTAAGCTCATCCATGGCCACAATCAAACGGTAATCTTTTTCGCTCAACACAGGTTTCTCAGAAAATCTGTCCATAAGGGATTTAAACTCAAGTGCCCGGAAAATATCCGTCAGTCCTTTCTTTTCCGGGTCCTTCAGCCTTAGTTGATCAATAGTCGTATTAGTTGGAACAGCCTTATCTATAGTTACAAGTTTCCTGCTCAGAATGACCTGGTCTTTAAACTGTTCTACTTTCTGTCTGAGAGGTAGCTTTGTTATTTTGTGGGTGTTTTCAAAAAGATTTTCCACAGTCTGGAACTGTTGAATCAATTTCATTCCAGTCTTCTCACCAACACCAGGAATCCCAGGTATATCATCAACTTTATCCCCTGAAAGGGCCATCACCTCAATAATTTGCTCCGGCTCTATTCCGTAATCACTCCTGATTTTTTTATAATCAGTTATCCTTTCATTCATAGAATCCCAAATAATCGTATTTTCTGAAACAAGCTGTTTGAAATCCTTATCACCACTTACTATTACAACATTAAAACCCTGCTTTTCGGACAATGCTGCAACAGTTCCAATAAGGTCATCAGCCTCATATCCCTCTTTTTCCAGTATCTTAATATTTAACCCGCTAACTACATCTTTAATGTATGGAATCTGCACTGCCATATCTTCAGGCATGGGAGGTCTGCGTGACTTATAGTCTTTAAACATTTTATGCCTGAATGTTGGACCTTTTAAGTCAAATGCTATAGCTATATATTCAGGGGATTTATCATCAAGGAGTTTCAATAGCATTTTTGTAAAACCAAGAATTGCATTGGTCGGTAACCCCTTAGAATTAGAGAGATTCTTTATCGCATGATATGCCCGGTGTATATATGAGCTCCCGTCTATTAAATAAATTACCTTTGTTTTTTCTGCCATTTTATATGTTATTATAGGTTAAAGGAGTAACACAAGTGTCTATTTTGCCTATGCTTTATTTCTTCCAAGTTTTTCAAAGGAAAGCTCAACGCTTTCTATAAT
>CAYSWP010000061.1:0-8849 GCA_964434795.1 uncultured Desulfobacteraceae bacterium
ATCGAATTTATCGTTGCTCGAAATGTGGCAAGAGGCTTCATCCCCGCAAAATATTACACCATTATACGCTACAGATTACGATGTCTGAAGTTACTTTTTATCTTCTAAATATTGTAAAAGAGATTTTGTCGCCGGAGAATGAGATTTCTGTCGCTTATATATGATAAAGAATTCTCTTGCAAACTCCATGTCTTGAATTGATATTTTTTTAAGAGAGCCTGCCTTTATTTCATTTTCTATTGATCGTTCAGAAATTAGTGATACACCAGCGCCGCTTTCCACGGCTTTTTTTACCGCAGATGTGCTTCCCAGTCTCATTACAACGTTAAGTTCGTTCTCTTTTATGCCTATTTCCTGCAATTTAAACTTTACAGTGGCCCTTGTGCCGGAGCCTCCCTCACGCAATACAAACGGTACGTTTTTTAACTCCTTTGCTGTTATAACATCATGCTTAAACCAGTTAAATGTTGCAGGGCAAACCAACACAAGCCTGTCAGTGGTGAAGCTGTCATAAATCAATTTGCTATCTTCTCTTTCTTTTGTTCCAACTACCCCAATTTCCACTTCATTGTCTAACACCTTTTCAACAATGTCCCTGCTGTCTCCAATAACCAAAATTATATCAATGCCTTTGTGTATTTTTTTAAATTCAACCAACATTTTAGGGAGTATGTATTCTCCTGGAATGTTGCTTGCCCCTATAGCCAATTCCCCTTTAATCAATCCTTTTAGTTGTTCAATTGACTGGATGGCCTCGTTAGATAATTGAAGAATTCTACGGGCATATTTATACAATTCTTTCCCGCTTCTCGTGGTGGTAACCCCCCGACCTCGACGATCCAAAAGCATGGTTCCCAACTCATCCTCCAGTGATTTGATCTGGAAGCTTACGGTAGGCTGGCTTAAAAAAACCGTCTCACTTGCCCTTGAAAAACTCTTACGTTCAACTACGGCACAAAATATTTTTAATTGATTAAGTTCCATTGATTTTCCAAAAAAAACCGCGGGTCAAAAAAAATAGGCCCACGGTTTTGCTTTAAAGAAAATATATCTTGATTATTCAATCTATAACCATTCTAATTCTGCTTCTTTTTTTCCTTCAGCGCGGTAATTATCTTTTCAGGTGTTATAGGAAGATCATTTATCCTTACCCCTATGGCATCATATATAGCATTGGCAATAGCCGGCGCAGTGGGAACAAGTCCGGGTTCGCCTATCCCCTTTGCCCCAAATGGTCCATCCTTTTCGTCCGTTTCAATCAAAATCGGGTCCACCGGTATGATATCTTTGGCGGTAAGCATTTTATAATCTCGAAAATTAGGGTTCATAACCCTTCCATTTTCCACCAACATCTCTTCTGTAAGGGCATAACCCGCTCCCATATAAGCCGCACCGTATATTTGACCCTTTACAAGGGTTGGGTTTATTGCCTTTCCCACATCGTGGGCAGCAAAGAGATTAAGGATTTTAACCTTTCCGGTTTCCTCATCCACCTCAACTTCAACACCGGTAGCGCCAAATGCATAGGTGAGAGATAAATTGCCCTTCATCTCTCTATCCAGGTTCTCTGTCGGGGGATCATAAAAGGCATCGGCTACTACTACCTTGCTTTCTCCTACCCCTACATGAAGTCCGCTCCTCAGGATATCGCTGACCTCAAACTTGAAGTAAGGATGATCAGGCGCAGCTTTTGGGAAAACCATCCTATCTCTTATATCCAGCTTCTCAGGGCCTGATATCAGGTTGTAATCAAGGTCAGGCTCGACAAAATCCGGGTCTTTTCTTTTTTTGCGCTTAAAATTACCCTTAATGAGTCCGGGTATTTTTTCCACAGCAATCTCTAAAATTTGCCTCTTTGCCTTTTCACAGGCCCTTATTGCGGCATTTCCAGCCATAAATGTGTGACGACTTGCATGTGTTCCTGCGTCCCATAGGCACAAACCTGTATCTCCAAAGGTCAAGGAAATATCCTCGGGTTTAAAGCCCAGCGCCTCCGCAATGATTTGAGAAATCACTGTTGGAGATCCCTGGCCCTGATCAGTTCCGCTCTCCAGCACATCTACATGCCCATTCTGATCAATCTTAATCATCATACCATGACCATCAGATAGGTATACCCTTGCACCGCCGGCAACATGAATAAGGGATGCCATTCCAACACCCCTACTCTTCTGTTTTTTCTTCTTACCACCCCAATCGAGTTTTTTCTTTACGGAGTTTATGCATTCTTCCAATCCACATGAGGTTATTTTAAGCCTCATTGGCGTTATATC
The DNA here is from genome assembly GCA_964434795.1 of uncultured Desulfobacteraceae bacterium. GTDB lineage: Bacteria > Desulfobacterota > DSM-4660 > Desulfatiglandales > B25-G16 > M55B121. Next base: position 2,274 of record CAYSWP010000061.1, read on the forward strand.
GCCTGATTGATTAGAATTTATGAGTCTTAGCTCCGCTGGATCAATGCCGGCCTTTTCCGCCAGCCTGTCCATCGAGACTTCCACGGCAAATGTAGCCTGAGGATTCCCGTAACCCCTCATGGCCTGGCAGTAAATATTGTTAGTATAGACGCAGGTAGCCTCAAAAGAGACGTTAGGCACACGATAAAGAGAGGACATGGGCATCATCATAACAGACGGCGTAGTTACGCCCCAGGAGGTATAAGCGCCGTTGTCCAGGATAGCTTCAGACTTTCTAAAGGTAAGCCTTCCCTCTTTGTCACACCCTTGTTCTATGGTAAACCTTGCCGGTTGTCTTGGCGGCAATGCCTGGAACTCTTCCTCCCTGTTAAACAGCACCTTTACGGGCTTTCTGGTTTTAAGGGCAAGCTGTATGCTTATAAATTCGTAGATATCCGTATCCAGTTTAGTTCCGAAACTTCCTCCTACAGTAACGTTCACAACCCGCACATTCTGTCCTTTAAGACCAATGCCGGCAAAGTATTCCACAATCCTCTGTTTATCTAAAAAAGGAACATTTGTCTGGTTATACAGGGTCAGGTTATTATTCATATCAAACTCGGCTACGCACCCACTTGTTCCCATACAGCACTGATTGATCCATGTGGTAGTCAGGCTGTCTTTCACCACGTATGCTGAATCTTTTTGTCCTTGCTCTATATCTCCAGCCTTAAATTTCCATGGCAGAGGTATTATATTACTTGTTACAGGTTTACCTCTAACATCCACCTCATGAACAAGGGTTGCCCCCTCTTTCATCGCCTCAATTGGGTCAAAAACCGCCGGTAGCTCTTCATATTCTACCTCAATTAATCCTAAGGCCTCTTCTGCTATTTCCTCGCTGATTGCAGCAACGGCTGCAACCTCATCTCTAAACTGGCGAACTATACCCTTCTTAAGCACTGTTTGATCCTTCAAGAATCCAACCCTTACATCCGGGATATTGTAGCCACTCAATACAGCCCTCACGCCAGGCAGCTTTTCCGCCTTGGAAATATCAACATTTTTAATCCTTGCATGGGCATATTTGCTGTAAAGTATCTTCCCGTAAAGCATCCCCGGTCGCTTTAGATCATTGATATAGATAGCCCTGCCTGTTACCTTATCAACCTCTATAGTCCTGGGAACATTTTTTCCTACATACAGAAGATCGGACATAACTTCCTCCTATGACAATCATTTTTTTTCTTTAATCATTTCTGCAGCCTTCTCTATAGAATCAACAATCTGAACGTACCCGGTGCATCGACATAGATTACCAGCTATGCTTGTTCTGATTTGATCTTCCGTTGGTTCAGAGTTTTGATCCAGAAGCGCCTTTGCCGACATAATCATCCCTGATGTACAAAATCCACATTGAACGCCGTTATTTTCAAGGAAGGCCTTCTGAAGTGGATGAAGTGTTCCATCCTTATCAGCCACCCCCTCAATAGTTGTAACCGTCTTACCCTCTACTTCAGGTATTGGATAGATGCACGAGTTTATGGCATCCCCATCCATAATGACTGTACATGCCCCGCATTCACCTACCCCACATCCCTCCTTTGGGCCGGTTAATTCAAAGTATTCGCGCAATGTCTTCAAAAGTGTCCAGTTCGGCGGTACCTCAGCCGTTACCAAATCGCCATTTAAAGTAAAAGTAACCGATATATTTTTCATCCACGTACCTCCAATTATTAACTTGCCCTTTCCATCGCAACTGTTGCCATTCTACGCACGAAGAGCTCCACCATGCCCCTTCTATACCAGGCCTTTCCCCGAATGCTGTCTCTGGCCTTGCATTCTTGGGCAGCAGTACTACCTGCCTCTTTCAGTGTCTCTTCGTCCACCTTTTTTCCCTTAAGTATGGCTTCGGCTTTCTTAGCCCGCATGGGCGTTGGAGCCAAAACCCCCAGGCCTATCCTTGCTTCGGCGCAAGTTTTCATATCATCTTTTAGACTAATCAAAACACCCACTCCAAGAATAGCCAGCTCCATAGCGCCTCTACGTGTGTGTTTCCAATAGGCGGCTCCTGAATGGGCGGGAAGCTCAGGAACAACAAACTCAGAGAGAATTTCTCCGCTCTTAAGGCAAGTTTTTCCAGCTCCAACAAAGAAATCTTCGAGGGCCACGGCCCTTTCACCTTCCGGGCCAACTGTCCTGACCTGGGCCCCCAGGGTCAGCAGGGGAATAGCGCCATCGGCCGATGGAACTCCATTAACGATGTTGCCTCCAATTGTCGCCACATTGCGAACCTGAACAGATCCTATATTTTCCACAGCGTCAATCAAAATAGGGAATTCCTTCCTGATGACCGGAGAGAGCTCCAACATCCTATGAGTAACCATGGCGCCAATTCTCAATTCCCCTTTTTCATAGATAATATGGTCGAGGCCTTTAAGGCGCTTTAAGGAAATTAAAACCTGAGGGTTTATCTTTCCCTGCTTGATTTTGACCATTACATCGGTCCCGCCGGCAATGTAATTTGATTGTTCCCCATGGCTTTCATGAAGGGAGATAGCCTCCTGAATGGAGGTTGGGATTAGATAATCAAACTTATTCATTTTTGTTCCCCCTTTTAATTAAGTTTCTAATAGTTCAACCACAATATACTGATATTTATATTCTTTAAATGTCATTAAGGTCATACAATCATGTCTCTCGGACCCTATATAATCCCTTTTTCCTTGAACATGGTCAAATCGTTTTCAGGGTAACCGAGGATATTAGAGTATATTTCACTGTTATGCTCCCCGAACCTTGGAGGGAAGGTAAGACTGTTTTCAGAATCTTTTAGAAATGACGTTACAAAGGGTGCCGGCGCAAGAGTAAGCTCCAGCCCGGATTTAGGGTCCTTGGATTTAAGAAGCCTCCTTTTTATTAGAGGATCTTGCAATACCGCAGGAATATCATTTATCTTGCTGACAGGCAGCCCGATCTTATTAAAGAGTTCTATAAGTTCCTCTGATGTAACAGTAGACAATATTTCACTTATGGCTTTGTTCAGATTGTCCACATCATTTATTTTGCCTTCATTTTTTTCATATTCCGGCTTATCCAAGGATTTAAAAAGTGGAAGGTTTACCATTGCCTTCCATTGTCTGTCATTGCCGACTGCCATGTAGACATAACCGGTTTTTGTCTTAAAGACCGATACAGGGGCAAAAAATTGATGGGTATTCCCATGTCTTGTTATCTTTTGATTAAATGTGGCGGTTAATGTTATCGCCACTGTGAGCCAGGATGTTGCTGATTCAAGCATGGATATATCGATTCTGGAACCTTGGCCTGTTTTTTCCCTTGTGAAGAGGGCCTTCATCAAGAGCCCATATGCATGCTCGCTCGTCCCCATATCAGCCAATGGTACGCCAAGTGACTGGGGTACGCCATCGTGCTCGCCGGTCAACTCCATTAAACCGGACCTCGCCTCCAGTATCGGCTCATATGCTGCTTCATTGCTGTCCGGGCCGAAACCTGTCATGCCCAACCAGATCATATCGGATTTAATTCCTTTCAATGTTTCATAGTCTATACCAAGTTTTGCATAATTCTTTGGCAATTGATTGGTAGCAAAGATATCTACATTAAATTTTGTAATAAGTTCTTTAAGTATATCTTTACCTTTTTCTTCCGCCAAATTAAGGGTTATTGCCTTTTTCCCTGCATTTATGCAGAGGTAATATGTGTTCATTCTCTCTTCTTTAAGGTAATTTTCCCCTATCATCCGGTTAGGATCGCCGTATACTGGATGTTCCATCCTTATAACGTTCATTCCATCCTGGGCAAGCCTGTATGTAAGATATGGGAGGATTGTGGCCTGCTCAAGCGAAAGAATAGTCATGTCCTTAAATATTTCCATTTAAACCTCCTTTGTTTATTCTTTTGTGACTACTCACGTAGTCAGGTTGAAGCTGTTTAGACTGAAGGCTGAAGTAGTCCAAAAAGCACGATTGACTCACTTTGGTGGAAATAGAGTAGATTCTCGCACCAAACATGGCTTCAAAACGAGCCGTATTTCGGTTTTTCCTAATCCCGCCTTTAGCGGGACCTTAAGACTAACCACCTGTGTAGTTACAATCTTTTTAACAATTATTTTATAAATCCCTTAAGGAGAAAAAATTCTCAGGATTGAGATTTTTACTTCTGTAACTTGTATACTGTATACAAGCTCTTTGTCAAGGGAAAAATAGTGCAAGGGAAACGGCATAAAAATGGAAGATTGGTCAATGCCTGACCGTATTTTTCTGACTTTGTTTAAAACACAAGGTTAAGAAGTTATGCGGGTAGGAAATATTTTCACGAAGCGGTTTAGTCCAATCTGTACTTTTCGCGGAGTTTCTCGGAGAGATTGGTGATCATTTTGAAGGCCTTTTCTACTGTCTTTTCACCGTCGGGATTAACGAGACAACAGGTAGCAGGAGAAAGCATGCTCCTATCTAAGAGTAATTCAAAATCAATCCCTTTTTTTTGTAAAAATTGCCACATTTTCTCAAGCTGCTTTTCCATGGATGTCATGTTTTCTTTCTCATATGGCTCAAAGTTGGTAGGAACAATGCCCCACACAATAATCCCTCCACGATCTAAAAATTTTCTAATCGATTTTACGTAGTTTGGAAAAACCTCTCCGTTTGTATAAACATCAAGTGATAACACATCTAAGTCTTGATTAAGAAGAAAATCCCAATCCGGATTGCCGCACAGATGGACTCCACGGGGCTTTTCAATCATAGAAAAAAAGGTCTCCATGTCTACCCTGGCAATTTTATCACCATAGCCTGACATGGCGCTGAAAATAAACTGAAGGCCCGGCTCATCTACAAACATAAAGGCATTTTTGTTACGTTTCTTTAGCTGGCTGAGCTGTATATTTATTCTCTTGGCCATAAATTCCAGCATAAAGGATCGGACTGTATCGTCAAAGAGTATGGGCTTATCATCCTGGTCCACCACCCTGAATCCAAAGCTGATTGGGCCTTCCAGCTGCCCACGAATTGCAGGACGATCCGATAAATCGAGTTCTAAAAACCGATTGTATACAGCGGAGTATGTATCACTAATGGCAAAATATTCCGGATTTTCAAAGTTTTCCAAAGTCTCTTCAAGCTCACTAATGAATTTTTCCATGGAAAAACGGAGCGTCTTGTTTTCAAGATCAAGTAAAATACCTGGAAAATGCTCCGAGACCTGTACATACATATCTTCATAGTAACTATAAAGGGGAAGCTGGGGCCAGAAAGGAACATCGACGGAATGGGCTATCTCAAGGGCTCGATCTATATCCTTGTGGGGCATTACCCCCATTGCTGTTGTAAGTAGATTGCCTGGAATGGACATGTGTTTTTCTCCTAATAATGGCTGCTATAAAAACATCCAGGCTGCATCTAAGCAGCCTGGAAAATCTCATTAGGCATTATTTTACCGCCTTGTAAGCTGTCCCTACTGCGGGATTCTTTTCGCCAAATTGTTCAATCAGCTTCTGGACAATTTCAGATCGGGGTGCTCCTTTTTTCTCAAGATTTTTTATAAGCATATAAGCTCCAAACAACGGTGAAGGTCCGATCTCTGATGCAAAGTGCCCTACGCCCTGGTTCCAGACAAACAGGGAAAATAACTCATCCAGCTCCTCTATTGTAAGGCCTATGGCATAACCCTTAATCATTTCTCTGGTAGCCTGGCGATATCTCCCTCCTCCTACACCATTTGCCAGAGAGAGCATATATCTTGTCTTCTGATCTATAGCAGGATTTTCCTTTTCCCATATGAATTGCCAAAAAGGGACCACTATGTTTGCCAGTTCATCGTCTATTTGCTTGAAATTAACTATAGCAGTCGGCTTCAGAGGAACATCCATCCCTCCCGGCAAAGTTGGCTCCTTTTCTTCAATCCTGTAAAAATATACCCTATACTCGTTATCGGATGCCTTTTCTGTAATATATTCATACCCGAGGTCGGAAAGGGCGCTGTAAAGGGGGATAGGTTCAAAACTTTGAATCACGCATAACCCTTTCCCAACCTCGGTATTTTTTGCCTTTTTTAAAACCATAGGCAGAAAATTTCCCTTAAGCTCTCTAACGTCCGTCACCTCAAATGAGTCTTTTTTGTTTTCCCACTCTTTGTTCATGATTTGCTCTCCCTTGTTTTGTTATAATAATTATCCGTAACCGTTCACGGTTCAGGGGTTCAAAGGTTGTATTCTTATCACCATATGCCATTTTGTAAGCGTTTTGTACGTGAAAACCGACCGCTTCTACATACCCACAAACCTGGAACATGGTACTTGCCAATGATGTGGCAAAGCCCGCATTTTTTACGAGCCTTTTTGGGATGCAATTTCAGCTCTTTCCCCTAACCCTGAACGTTGAACCCTGAACCTGTGAACGGTTACAATTATCCTAATATAATATCTTAGGGATTATTTACCTTGATTTAAGTCAATTACCTGCAAATAGTTTCTTTGATAGTGATGGTCCCGCAAAAAGTCGTCACTCCGGTGAAAACCGGAATCCAGATGGTCTGCAACTGCTTGAAAAGACTGGATTCCGGCTTTCGCCTGCCTGT
>CAYSWP010000062.1:0-8835 GCA_964434795.1 uncultured Desulfobacteraceae bacterium
TTATAGTATTTTGCCGAGATATTTCTTAACCCACAGGTAAATCCTTTTAATCACCATTGAGCTTTTTTCCTCAAAAGTCACCCTGTAATATTGCCTGTCTTCATCGATAATATTCTCAAGCCTTTTGCCGTATTTCAGTTTGATCCATGCATTAAAATCAAATTTACTTGCAAGATTATACAGATACCAGTTTAAAGGACTGAAACCGGGTTTCCTTGATACAGCCGCACCAAAGTCTATAATGCAGGGCATTTTTCCATTTACAACAAGAAGATTGTCCTTTTTCTTAAGGTCCATATGGGCAATACCTGCCCTGTGCATTTCTTTTATAAGATATAACAGATTTTCAAAAAAAATACGGCGGTCCCTTATTTTGGCATCACGCATTGTTACCCCATTAATAAATTCAAGAACCAGGTATTTACCTTCTATAAGGCCGTAACATCTGGGCACACCTTTAATCCCTGAAAGCTTGGAATAAATTCTGTATTCCCTGCGTAACATTGTCCTGCTAATGCGCTTTTCAAACAACCCTTCTTTAGGAGATTTGATAATTAGACTGTTCGTTTTATCTTTATAAAGATATACTTGACCCTGATACCCGCTACTGAGAACATTGGAGCTATCTTTAATGCTTTCCCTAATCCATTGAAGAAGTTTTTTTTCGGTAATGCCGTTAATATATTTCAACATGGTTACAACTTACAGTCTAAAAAAGGGGCATAGATAAGATATAGAACCAAAACAAAAGGAACAGCGCAATAATTGGCTCACCATTCTGCAGCAGGCTCTGCCGGAAAGACCATCTGCCTAATGAGGGAAATCCATTTAAATTAAAATTTGGGATAAGGGCGCGAGTCTTTTTTCGCCATTGTTGCCACTCCTCTTTAAACATTCGATGAAGTTTTTCATCTTCTCTGCTGATTGCATGTGGGTAAAAGACCAGCAAAGTTACTATCAGAAGGGGAAGACCCCACCACAAGCCGGAGGCAAGGGAAAACCCAACTCCCAATGTGATGTTTCCTACATAAAGTGGGTGCCTTACATATGCATAAGGCCCGTCAGTGGCAAGTGACTTGTTTTTTTTGATATGCCCGGATGCCCACAGTCTTATAGCAATACCCAGGATAACTAACAGAAGCCCGGTAAGTAACAGAATCTTAAAAGGTTTACCGGCTATACTGACAAGCATGACAAAGGAAATACCAATGAATTGTCTAAATCTTTCTCTATGGTATCTTATATCTTTAAGAAATTTTTGTAATCCTAAATCCATATTTATCAATCCTTTTTTAAATTGTATTTTAATTGGAGCATTAGGGGAGTTTTACCCCGGAAGGCCACAAATTTCGACGCCCTTTAATGATGAGAATAATACGTATCTTCTCAAAATTCTGGGAAATTTTAAACAGAAAGCTGAAGGTCTCGTAAAAAGTCGTCACTCCCGTGAAAACCGGAGTCCACAGTCTTTGTAATTAGCTGAATAAACTGGATTCCGACTTGGCCGTCATCCCGGACTCCGATCCGGGACGGAATGACAGAAATAGGTAGTTTTCGACTTCTTACGAGACCGTCAAAGCTGAAAGTTAACAATTAAAAGTTAAAAGTGCAAAAGAAAAAACTCAAAAGAACAGGATTGCTTAACATTTCATTTTAAAGTCTTATTCCCTGCATGTAATTTTTATATTTTAATTTTTCTAAAGGCAGCTATCATTTTATCTAAAAATAAATTAGAATAACAGTATGGGAAATGATAAAATAAAAAATTTTTCCGACATCCACCGCTGGTTAGTCTTTGGTGTATTTTCACTGATATACTTCTTTGTCTATTTTCACCGTGTTTCTACGTCAGTTATTGCCCATGATCTTTTGGTCACTTTTCAGACCAACGCCACGGCCCTGGGGCTTATGTCATCAATGTATTTTTATTTTTACGCCCTTGAACAACCATTAGTCGGTCACCTGTCCGACACCTTAGGCCCTCGAAGGGTTGTTGGATTTTGGTCTTTGATAGCAGCCATTGGGTGTATTGTATTCGGGTTGTCCCCCAGCATTAAATGGGCTGCATTTGGCCGCGGGATAATCGGTTTTGGTGTCGGAGGAGTTTATGTGCCTGCCATGAAGGCATTTTCCCAATGGTTTAAAAAAAAAGAGTTTGCCACCATGACTGGATTGCTGCTGGCATCCGGCAATATCGGGGCCATAGTTGCAACTACACCACTGGCTTGGACTGTAAGCATGTGGGGCTGGAGGGCAAGCTTTTTCATAATTGGATCAGTTACCTTTCTCCTGGCAATTTTAACACTTTTTATTGTCCATGATTTCCATCCATCTGATGAGCCGCTTATAAGGGCTTCTTCCTCTGATAAAAAGACGCATATGACTACCTCGGAAATATTTATTAATATTTTGACATTGCCCAGGTTCTGGATGCTGGCGGCAATTTTCTTTTGTGTTTTTGGCACCTATTTTACATTCCAGGGGCTATGGGCAACGCCTTTCCTTATGTCCATATTTAAAATTGACCGTTTGCAGGCCAGCGGCTTAAACATGCTGATCCCCGTGGGATTTATTCTTGGAGCGCCACTGTATGGATGGCTTGCAGATAAGGTATTTAAAAACAAGGTCAAGGTACTTTTCTCATTCTTGGCTATAGAAACGATTATATGGATTTTTATTACATTTTACAGCTACGTGTTAGGCAAAGGTTGGATGGCCGTGCTTTTGCTCATCATGGGAGGTACAGCCGGCGGCCTGGGCACTACTATCTGGTCATTAGTCAGAGAGACTACTGACAGCTCAATTCTCGGAATCACCACTGGGCTGCTCAATCCATTCCCTATCCTTGGCGCCGCTATACTCCAGGCATGGACAGGTGTAATGCTTGACCGCACAAGGGAGGTATCCGATATTTTACAACCTTTAGCATACAGAGGGGCCTTTCTGCTCTGCCTTTCTACCCTTGGCATTTGTCTGATTGTATGCGGATTTTTTAGGAGGTATCTATCCATACAAGAATAAAGGGAATATAATATGTCATGTGCGCAAGGCATAACCTCCTATATGAAGGACCGGCCAAGGGCTCATTCAGGTGCTAAAATAAAACAGCCGTAAGGATATGGGACCCTTAAATTAAATCTATTCTTGACAGTGTTCTTTATTTTGTGGCAAAATTGATCCTCAAAAAGGTTGGCTCAATACACAAAAACTGAGTGTGCAATGATTATATGAGTCTAGTTTTAGAACATTCTCCCTTCAATTCAAATTCCTGTGTTTAGCCTTACAGATTTCAGCAGCTTTAAAAAAACCCACTAATACTCATCAGGTTTTGCTTTTTATTTTCACAGGTAACTAAAATGGATAAAAAGGAAAATAAACAGGGAAAGATACTGGTCGTTGACGATGATCCCTTCATTTGCCAACTCCTGGCCGATGCCATAAGGATCGAAGGATATGAGCCTCTTATAAGCAATGACCCTGACAATGCCTTGAAAATATCTAAAGGAGAAAAATTTGGACTGTCTTTTATAGACATCAATCTCCCAGGCATGAATGGTCTAGACCTTGCCTCTAAGCTAAAGGAGCAGGACCGGAATAGGGAAATAGTCTTTATCACAGGCCATGGAACCTTTGACAGCGCACTCCGTGCCATCAAAATAGGCGCCTATGACTATTTGAGAAAACCTTTCAGTATTGATGAATTCAATCTTTGCCTCAAGCGTTACCAGTTAAGAGAGGAGCTAAAAGAGAAGATTAGACTGGCTGAGCAGCGATATTTCCATCTCGTCCAAAACATCCCCCTTCTTATATATATGCTTTGCAGGGATTTCCGCCTGGATTTTATCAACGATGCATGTTACGAAATGCTTGGTTATACCCCGGACGAGGCCTTGAATGATCCAAAATGGTTATTGGGGCGTATACACCCCAATGACCGTGCGCGCATAAAGAATTTATTTCAATCGGCGTTTGAGTCGGAGGAGAAATCTTTTTCCGTAGATTGCCGCTTTATACATAAGAAAGGCCATTTGGTCCATACCATCTTAAAATCCATCCCTGACTTCCAACATAACCCTGATGTAAATCATTTGGAGGGAATTATCGTAGATATTACTGATCGAGTTTTTCTCGAAAAGGCAGTAGTGCAAAAGGAAAAAATCAAGACATTAGGTTCAATCTCTGCAGAGGTAGCTCATGAGATCAGGAATCCATTGGTCTCAATAGGGGGTTTTGCAAGACGCCTTCAGAAAAAAAACCCTGAATTGACTGAAAGCACCATTATCTTGAATGAATCCATACGCCTGGAAAAAATATTAGATAGAATAAGGGATTATCTCAACCCGGTAGAAGTCCGACCTCAGAACATCTCCTTAAACGAGTTGATTACCTATTGTGTTGAGCTTCTCTCACCGGAAATGAAACGTAATCATGTCTTATATCACCTAAATTTGAATCCGCTGTTATCAACTATTTATGTAGACAGGGACATACTGATACAGGTATTCATAAATCTTATCCGAAATGCCATGAAGGCTATGGAAAAAGGGGGAAATCTTTTTATTAAAACCTTTGAAAACAACCAAAGCCTGAATGTTCATTTCAAGAATAAGACCCTGAATAAGACGGTGGAAGATCCGGAAAAATTGTTTCTACCCTTTGATGAAGGGGGACAGAGCATTGGGTTGCCCCTTTGCTATAAACTGCTAAGGAATATGGGAGGCCTTCTCTTTTTTGAGCAGGATCAGGACTATATCATCTTCACTGTTTCACTACCAAAGACAAAGGGCAGCAAGCTGGAACCGGATAAATAATCGCAGGGTAGTATGGTAGGAGCTGGTTTAAGTTCCTTGATATTTTATTTCCTATGTAATAAATAACCTGTTGCACAGTTAAATCCATTAAAATCTTTTTAACAATAGAAGAACATAAATTGAAAATAATTGCCATCATACCTGCACGATACCATTCAAAACGTTTCCCAGGAAAGCCCCTTGCATTAATTGCAGGAATCCCCATGATACAGCATGTCTATCAGAGATCCAAAAAATGTGCGGAATTGGATGAAGTGTATGTGGCAACCGATGATATTAGAATTTATAACTGTGTTAAAGGATTCGGCGGTAAGGTTATTATGACGGTTAAGGATCACCCGTCTGGAACAGACCGCATTTTTGAGGCAACAGAGAAAATTAAAACAGATGACCAAGACATCGTTGTAAATATACAAGGTGATCAACCTGTTTTTCGTCCATCAATAATATCTGATTTGATAAGACCCCTTAAAGATGACCCTAAAATCCCCATGTCAACCCTTATGTATAAGATAAAAAAAGATACGGACATACAGGACATAAACAAGGTGAAGGTAGTGTTTGACAGCAATAAATATGCCCTATATTTTTCCCGTTTGCCTATACCCTTTTGCAGGGATAAAAATATAGCCAATGGATATTACAAACACATAGGGGTATATGCATATAGAAAAGAATTTCTGCGCACCTTTACAAAGCTTTCCTGGGGAATACTTGAGAAAAAAGAAAAACTTGAGCAATTAAGAGCCTTGGAGCACGGTTTTAAAATAAAGCTGATAGAGACTGTCTATGACTCTATTGAGGTTGATACGCCGGAAAATATCAAGATTGTCGAAGAAAAGCTGTTTGGAGATGAGAAAAACTTGGAAAAAAATCGGGTGGAATCAAATTTTAATGGTCCAGTTGCCGAATTCCTGCTGCCACATTAATAATACGCTGCGAACTGCACCAATAAATTTATTAAAATTTTTAGTACACCCACCTTCACCTTTATCCACTGAAGATTTAAAAAATGTTTCCCGAAGGCCTCTGGATATTTCTAACTGAACACCAGTTTTGGATTGTCCCAGGTTGCATATATTTTCAGCATTCAATCCCTTGAAAGCTGGATAGTCTTGATGGGTTGCACTAAAACCAGCGCTTTCAAGGGCAGTAATAATTTGCTTTTTAAGTTGAAGATGTAGCCCGCCAACATAAACAATTTGATCTTTTTTATTTCTGCCATGAACGGTTATGGCAAATTTTGTTCTTCTTAACAAAGAAATAACTCGCGGTTCATCAAAATATGTACTGGTTATGTGCAGGTCTGCATTTCCACGTTCTTTTATGCCCCTGAACGTATAGAATGAAAAATTTTCACCTGCAATAGCATCGGCTATTTCTGATGTTCCTACCTCAATGGAGCCGCCGTGCATAGCTATGACCACGAACATAGAACCTGCTTCTCTGTATGCAATTTCGAAGTCTTGCCCTTCGATTTCATGTTGGGCGAGTTCATTGAAACTTTTATATTTGTCTGCCATTGATATTCAAAGCGCTAAAGCCATTTATCATTGGCATGACGTAATATAACAAAACCACATTTGCAAATATGCAAAGATAAACGGCTTGGAAAGAAAGCTGAAAACCTATGTAATATTTCTTATAGTTTTAGGCGCCTCCACTCAATTTTTCACTTTGAATTTATTTGTAAGGCGTTAATACCTTGGCTTGCGCTTTGGGCTATCACTTTTTGGTTTTGCCTGGTTAACCTTTATATTACGCCCTTTTAGATCTGTGTCATTCAAGGCCTTAATTGCCTTATCCGCCTCTGAATTGCTCGGCATTTCGACAAATCCAAAACCTTTTGACTGCCCTGAAAACTTATCTTTTATGATGTTAACAGTTTCTACTTCTCCAAACTCAGAAAAAGTAGCTTTCAAATCGTCTTCACTTATGTTATATGGTAGATTCCCAACGTAAATATTCATAAAAAATCCTTTCAAAAATGTGCGTTAGTATAAATTATGCTATTTACTAATTATACGCACAAATTAGATGATAGCTGTCAGCCAACAGATGGCTGATTATTAAATACTTGGCCTCTAAGTTTTCCTGCCTTTATAAATAAGAGGAGCGATGGATGGCTGTGCTGACTGGTCGGAAAACTACCTTTCCTTATTGTAAGTTTCTATAGATACAGCGGTCAATATCCTTCTTTAGCATAAGGCTCTAATTGCTGTGGTTATTATTTAAAGGCATCATCGATGGTTTTGATGAACATTGAGCAATAAATTGATTTTTTATGGGGCATCAAAAAGGGAAATCACTGCTTTTTGTTCAAGAATGTAAAAGACAAAGGTTCTCGTCCCAAAATATTTACCACTAATATTAATATAAATGCATAACTCAGGAGTGTCAAATCTTTTTTTACAATATTATTAAAATATAGAATGCAACGTCATTCGACCAACTCACCTTTAATTCAGGAGATAGTCAAAATGGAAATAAAGTCCTCTCAAAATAAAATAAGACAACTTTTAGAGGAAAAAAACGCCATCCTATTAGTGCATAATTATCAAAGATCGGAAATACAGGATATAGCAGACTTGACAGGAGATTCGCTGGGGCTTTCCATAGAGGCATCTAAAACTGATGCTAAAATTATTGTTTTTTGCGGTGTTCACTTTATGGCGGAAACAGCATCTATCTTATGCCCTGAAAAGAAAGTTCTACTACCGGTTTTATCTGCCGGATGCCCTATGGCAGATATGATAGACGCTCAATCATTAATCAATAAAAAGAAAGAGCTCTCAGGTGTGCCTGTTGTAACATACGTTAACTCACCTGCTGAGGTTAAGGCGGAAAGTGATATATGCTGTACGTCAGCTAATGCCATTCAGGTTGTAAAATCCCTCGTCGATCATGATACCGTACTTATGGCGCCGGATAAAAATCTGGCAAAATATACCCAGAGACACACTGATAAAAAAATACTTTTCTGGGAAGGTTTTTGCCCTTACCATGATAGGTTATCGGCTGAAAAGGCAAAGGCAGTAAAAAATAATAACCCTCAGGCAATTTTTTTAGCCCACCCGGAATGCCGGCCAGAGGTTATTGACCTGGCAGATGAAATCAAAAGTACGTCTGGAATGCTTGACTATGTGAATAAGAGCTCAAATAGGGAGTTTATAATCGGCACAGAGATTGGGATACTCCATACCCTTAAAACCCAGAACCCGGATAAGGTATTTATACCTGCTGACAAGGACATGATCTGCGAGGAAATGAAATTAACGCATCTGGACGATATTGTGCATGTCCTTGAAACCGTATCAAACATTATCAAGGTGGAAGAGTACATAAGGGTTAGGGCAAAGGCAGCGGTTGAGAGGATGCTCAATGTACCAAGGGATTAAAATATGAGGAAAATCTTCTGGTTAACAGTGTTTAGCATATCTATGGCCCTTGTAGAGGCTGCTATAGTTATCTACCTGAGGGATATTTATTACCCGGAGGGCTTTGCCTTTCCATTTAAGATGATAGCAGAAAAACACCTAATAGTTGAAATTGGAAGAGAGGCCGCCACAATTTTCATGCTTATCTCTGTTGGTTCCTTTTGCGGCACAAGGTTTTGGGAAAAATTTTCATACTTTATAATATGCTTTGGTTTTTGGGATCTATTTTACTATGCATGGTTAAAAATTTTAATCAGATGGCCCTCATCGTTAAGCGAATGGGATGTATTGTTCCTTATACCAATTCCTTGGATAGGGCCAGTTGTTGCGCCTATAATTATTGCCGTCACAATGTTGCTAATCGGCTTTTTCATTATTTTTCTATACAAAAAAGGGCACAACTTCAGGCCTTCATTTATATCATGGGCTTTAGTATTGATGGGCACTGTTTCAATACTATACTCTTTTATGGCTGATTATGGAGCAGGCCTTTATCAGCAAATGCCATTGCCTTACAGATATGATCTCTTGGCAGTTGGAGAACTTCTCTATTTTACCGCCCTCTTTTTTGCCTGGAAAAATACGAT
>CAYSWP010000063.1:0-8580 GCA_964434795.1 uncultured Desulfobacteraceae bacterium
GGAATCCTTGGACCCTCTTCTCCAACTAAATTGGAGAAGAACCATAAATAATAACCAAAAATAATGGTTAAAAATTTAGATATATGTTATATTTAAAGATAAGGAGGAATCAGCTATGAAAATACTATTTTGTACAGGGGGAAGTGAAAAATCAGAAAGCGCCATTCTCGCAGGCTTAAACCTTGCAAAAAAGCTGGAAGCAGATGCCGTTGTTCTCAGCGTAGGGCCTTCCCATGACATAGTTGGCAGAATGCTTGGGTCGGAATTCAGGATGTCTGAGGTGACTATTGATACAGATAGGGCCGTGTTAAAAAATACAGCTAAATTTGCAGATAGGGGCGTTAAACTCCTTCAAAAGGCAGGTATTAATGCAATCGCAAAAACTGCAAGGGGGGAGATCTCCGACGAAATTTTAAAGGAGATAGAAACCGGAGATTATGATTTTGTTGTTTTAGCAGCCAAGGGGAAGCCAGGTGACAGACGGCTTATTGGAAGCAATACAAGAAAGGTTTTGGCAAAGTCGAAGATACCTGTCTATGTTATTTAACATGTTCAAATACAGGTGAACTTGTTAAGAGATTGCCATTGCTATCTCATTCAAGACGTTCTCCGCTGCCTTTGCCGGGTTATCGGCTGTACGGATGGGCCTGCCTATCACTATATGATCAGCGCCTTTTCTAATTGCCTGCTCAGGTGTTATTACTCTTCTCTGGTCATCCGTCTTTTTCAGTGACCATGCAGGCCTTATGCCCGGCGTGACAGCTATAAAATCCACACCAAACGCGGCCTTAACTTTCTCAACCTCAAGACCGGAACAGATAATACCGGAGCACCCCGCATCCCTGGCAATACCGGCCCTAAGCATTACCAGTTCTGTTACGTCATTAACATACTCATCTCTATAGCCCAATTTTTTCAGGTCTGTGCCATCAAGACTGGTCAGAACTGTTACCCCTAAAATTTTTGTTCCTGAAGTATTATTCTCAACAATAGAACGGAGGAGCCCTTCTCCTTTATCGCAGTGCACGGTTATAAATTTGACACCGTATTTGCTTGCAGCTAAAAATGCGCTTTGAACTGTGGCAGGAATATCATGGAATTTTAAATCAAGAAATATGCCTGCCCCGCTTCTCTTTTTAATTTCTTCGATTATTTTTGGTCCTGCGCTAACAAACAGCTCCAGACCAACCTTAAAAATACCTACGTATTCCTTTAAGATATCAATGTAATGGATGGCCTCTTCATAGGTTGGAACATCTAATGGGAATATAAGGTAGTCCTTTGGGTTTTTCATTCCGTCTCCTTGATTAGCTTATAATTAGAAAGAAAAAAGTGGCTTGAATATTGTTATTTTGAATAATAAAAAGTTGGACTATCAATAAAGAAAGAGGTATAAACTAAGGTTAAAGCCACCGTAGCTCAGATGGCAGAGCACCTCACTCGTAATGAGGATGTCGACGGTTCGATTCCGCCCGGTGGCTCTGCAATATAAATAAGTATTCTCCCATGACCTCCCTGCACATCATGATACAATTTTTATAAAGTAAGTTTAGCCCATATCTCCTTTATACATAATTCCCATAGCCCTTTCAAGCTTTGCCCAGGAAATATTGTAGTCGCTCAAGGCATTAAAATAATTTGACCTGGCCCTTGTGAGTAGGGTCTGGGCATCCAGTACATCAGTTGAGGTAGCCACCTGCTGTTTATACCTTTCCTCATTTATTCTAAAATTTTCCTCTGCCTGGGCTATTGCTGTCCTCGTCACCTGAATGTTTTTTTCTGCCTCCCTGAGCAATAAATATGCGTCCTTTACCTCAAGACGTATATTGTCCTTGAGTTCTTGCAAGAGGTAGGAGATGCTTGCCAGGTCAGCATTTGCAGCCGCTACATTGTATTTTTTTTTCCCCCACTCCCAGAATGTCCATTCTGCCTGCAGCGTCATGGTCCAGTTGTCAGGATCCTCGCCTGCCTTAGAATCCAGGAGAATGCCATTTGTCTCCCTCTGGTAATTGCCTATCAATGCGATTTCTGGGTAATACGTGCTTTTATTAAGCTTAACTGCTTTCTCAGCAGATTCAACATTCAACAGCATCTCGTTTATCTCCGGCCTGTATTGCCCTGCCCTTTCTATGCATAGATCAAGTGTTATGTCGGCAGGGTGATAATCAAGTATATCTTCGATGTTTACCTTTTTTTTAAAATCTATCCTGAGCAATGTATTAAAAAGGGAGTGGGCAATCTCAAGCCTGTTGCTTACCCTAATCAGGTTTTGTTGGACCTGGGCCATCTGAACCTCTGTTTCCAAAAGATCATTTTTTGCAATAATACCTTCTTCGTAAAATGCATTAGACACCCTTAAATGGGCCTTTAGTTGCTCTACTGCCTGGAGAGCAACATTTTTAAGTTTTTTCGCTTTTAAAATCCCAAAATAAGCCTCTTTTACATTCAGCACTAAATCTTGAATAACCTTTATCCTTTGAATCTTTGCAATATCTACCCCTAAAGAGGCTAACTGTCTTGTTATTGTTAGACTCCAGCCTGTAAATATTGGCTGGGTAGCTGTTATATTAAACTGGTATGTATTAGTGTCTGCCGGGGAAGATTTTAATGGAAAATGTGCGTTTGAGCTTGGGTCCCACGAATATAAAGTATACTCAGCATCATTAACCGTACTGTTATCAAGGCGGGTATAGGAATAGCTTGTGCTTATTTTTGGATAAAAATCGGCCTTTGAAGACTTTTCTTCAAATTCCCTTGCCCTGATCCCTTCCTCTGCTGAATGCACGGACAGGCTTCTCTCTAAGGCTATATTAATGCTCTCATTTAGGCTAAGAACATCAGATGCCATAGTGGTTGAAGAGATGGTTAATAGAAAAAACAGGACGCCTGATAAAACAGATATCCTTGTCATAATATTTTCTCCTTTCCTGTTTGCAATTACTTAGGGAGTGAATCCCAAAATTGGAATCATGGCTATCAAAATGAATTGTTACAAAATCATCAAACTTTTATCTACTGCAATTTGATGCATCCTTAATTTACCTGTTTGCATTTTTTTAAAGGCATGTATTTTTCGCTTAATTCAGGATGCCGACTCAATAATATAAAGATAAATAAATCACGCCAAAATCATGCCCGCTTTTTTGACGCTTAAACTTTTTAGTTCGGTAATTGTGTGTATATCCGACTTTAAAACATTGCCCCGCAAATGCCATGCCTGCCTTAAAGTCGGCAACAAAAGGATTTTTATTAACACTGTGGCTATGGCAAAAGGTATTCCCGTCTAAGAAAATATCACGCAGCACAAATCGTTCCTCAAAGGCTATAAAAAAATTTACCCCGAAGCTATTTATTGATGAATCATGCTTATGGTGTGGATAAACAAAAGGCATTCCAAAATCCCCTTGTAGATGCCATCCAAATCTAAATTTTACCCCGGCGCCGACATAGGTATATGCATTACCAAGACCAAACCCTGTGTGGGAAATTAAATCATAGCCAAAATGATCTTTATTTTTTCCCCAGCTCTTTATATCCCTTCTGTCATATACTAAATTTAAAACAGGCTCATCTTTGATTTGATTTTCCCAGCCTTCAGGCATACTAAAGTCAAACCATTTATGCACTATGTTTTGTGACTGCTCTGCATAAGAGTGAGGACCCACAATCCCTACATCAATTTTAAAGCTATCCATGCGCATCTTGTTTTTATTGCAAAATCCAATCGAAAGGTATGCTATCCCTGCATAAGGCCGGTCATTTTTGATAAGTTCACTGCCCTCAGTGTCATCAGGGGTGAAAATTTTTTGTCCCAGTGAAATAGAGAGCAAATTTATAGAGTCAGGCTTATTAAAAAACGGCAGACCTTTAAGCAATGAGATGCCCTGCATGAAGGTATCGGTTTCTTTCTCATATTCTTCCTGGATAGATGAAAGCCAGGTTAATTCTATCCCGCTCGTATAATATTTATCAGATATTCCAAAGGCATCATTCTCCAGAGAAAAAGTAAATACATTGGAACCATTAGATGTTTCAGCCTTTGCTATTAAGGGCATTGACATAGATACAAAGGAAAAAAAGATGGTTATAATTATTGTTTTCATTGAACAGGGTTCATGTTTATTTTTTTAGTGTCCCAAACAAAGGGAGTTAAATTGTAAACGGTGAGCGGTTATATCGTTTTAAACATTATTCAATCACAAAAAACGAGCAAGAATATTTTCCCAAAGACCCTGTGCCTTTAATATAGACTCGCATATTTCCCTTACAGCGCCTTTCCCACCTTTTGCCGCTGTGACTATGTCTACATTTTTGCGGACTATTTCATGGGCATCAGCTACAGCTATAGATAGGCCAACCTTTTTTAGGGCTGGAAGGTCAAGCAGGTCATCTCCGACAAAGGCAGTTTCTTGGGGTGGGAGCCTTGTCTGCTCAAATATTGTATCAAGCGCAGCGGCTTTGTCCCGAACCCCATCGAATATTAGTGAAATGCCCAGGTTATGACACCGGTGATAGACTGCTTTTGAGCTTCTACCAGTAACAATGCCAACATTGATTCCTGAATCTAAGAGCATTCGAATGCCAAACCCATCTTTTACATTAAATGCCTTTATTTCTTCTCCGCTGTCATTATAAACTATGCTGCCGTCTGTAAGGACTCCGTCCACATCGAGAAGCAGCATCTTGACACGCTTTAATTTGGCCATGTCCACAAGAACGCCCCCTTAATGAGTTTCTTTAACTTTGTGTGTAAACTGATAATAAAATCTGCTCAAGCGTGCAGTATGTTACAAAAAATGATAACCTGAGGCAACTGCAAAGATTGACCGAGAAGTAAAATTTATCCAAGAATAATAAGATTGCTAAAAATTTCCATGGCTAATTAAGCCGTTTAAAGTATGACAGTAAAGGTTATCTATGATATATTATTACAAAAAGGAGAAGGTACATAGATATAATACTTTGAAATTTATTTCTTGAAAGTTTATAAAAAGGCTAATAATATTTTCAATTGCGTTTGAATAAAAACGATATAGGAGGAAAATTAATTTTTTTTGAAATTGAAATAGATAAGGGCGAAATAGAACGTCAGAAACAAAGGGCCAGGAAACTTAGAAAATCAGCCTGGTGGCAAAGAAAAATTTCCAAGGGAAGATGTTATTACTGTGGCCGTAGTGTTGATAAAAATGAATTAACAATGGATCATGTTGTGCCTATCATCAGGGGCGGAAAAAGCACTAAAGGCAACATAGTTCCAGCCTGTAAGGAATGCAACAATAAAAAGAAATATCTCTTGCCTGTTGAGTGGGATGAATACATGAAAAATTTTACCAATAAAGAGCCTGTAATTTCTTAACAATCAACCTTGTGGCAAATTATGTTTTTTATATAAATCTTAGGCTATAAACAGCTTATGGCAAATACCAGGGAGGGGCAATGGAAAAGATAATTCGAATAGACATGACTAATCTGAATGTAAAGGTGGAAGAATCTCCAGAGGAATACAAGCTGCTCGGGGGAAGAGGGCTTAGCGCCAGGATTCTTAACGCAGAGGTTCCGGCAACGATTCATCCCTTAAGCGGTGAAAATAAATTAGTGGTGGCGCCCGGACTTCTGGCCGGCACTATGGCGCCATCCTTTGGCAGAATCTCAATGGGGGCAAAAAGCCCATTGACCGGTACCATTAAGGAATCTAACGCCGGCGGCACTGCCGGACAAAAGCTTGATATGCTTAACATTAAGGCCATTGTTATCGAGGGCAAACCAAGGGAGAAAAAAACATATATTGTATTTATTGATCCTAAAGGGGTGCAGGTAATGCCAGCACCGGAGCTGTCAGGGGCTATGAATTACGACCTTGTTAGACGTTTAAGGGACAGGTATGGGAAAGACATTGGAGTGATATCCATAGGGCCTGCCGGTGAAGCAAAGATGACTGCGTCAACAATTGCAGTAACTGATCAGGATGGCAGACCGTCTCGCCATGCTGCAAGGGGTGGCCTTGGCGCTGTTGCAGGATCAAAGGGCATTAAGGCTATTGTTATTAATGCTAAAGGCACGGAACATGTAGAAATTCAAAACAAAGAACTCTTTAAGGAAACAGTCAGGGATTTAATTGAGATCATAAAACAGGACAAAGGCGTGCAAGGCACTTCCAAACTCGGAACGCCCGCTGGAATCAAATTTTTAAGCAAGCTCGGCAGTATGCCAAGCTGGAATTATCACGGTGGCGCAGTAAAGAACATTGAAAATATTTTTGGTGACGCCATTTCTAAAACAAATCAAAGCAGGGGCGGCAAAATGCATGGTTGCATGCCTGGCTGCGTTGTTCAATGTTCTATAGTCTTTAATGGAAGTGACAAAAATCACCTAACCTCGGCACTGGAATATGAAACGCTGGCTATGCTTGGAACTAACCTCGGCATTGCAAACCTTGATGCAATTGCTCAAATGGACAGGTTGTGCGATGATCTTGGTGTGGACACCATCGAAACAGGAAGCGCTATAGCACAGTTAATGGAAGCAGGCATTATACAATTTGGCGATGAAGAAAAGGTTATCAAGATATTAGAAGATCTGGGGACTGGAGACACTATCGGCAAAATTATTGGCCAGGGGTGCGCATTTACAGCCCAGTTCTTAGGACTCGACAGGGTTCCTGTTTCCAAAGGCCAGGCATTTCCAGCCCACGATCCAAGGGCATGTAAAGCAGTGGGAGTAACTTACAGCACGTCACCAATGGGGGCAGACCATACGGCAGGAATTGATTATACGGATTCCCTTTCGCCGGAGGGTCAGGTGAAACGGTCCCTTGATATACAAATACTGAGCGCTGCTATTGATACTGTTGGTTATTGCATGCTTGCCCTTCCTTCAAAGGGATCCCTCATTTATGACATAATAGCGAAATTGATTAACGGTAGATACGGAACAGGCCTTAGCAAAGAAGATATTTTGAACATCGGCAGAAACACAATAAAAGAGGAACTGTCCTTTAACCATTCAGCCGGGTGGACGGATATCCAGAACCGATTGCCTGAGTTTATGAAAACAGAAAAGCTGCCTCCCCATGATGTGGTTTTTGACGTGCCTCAGGATGAAATTGACTCTATTTTTGATTAATAAGCAGCAATTCCCGCCCATCACATTGCAAAGCTTGTTAAGCGTTTTTGTCCGGTCAACCGCCATCCGTTATGCTTTTCACGATTTAACCAAAGGTAGAAAATAATGTTTTTTGTAGATAAGCCATACGTCTCGGACTTTTTCAAAATGACTGTCAGGGATAATGCCATCCCTGTAGTCGGTACAGATATAGCAAAAGAGTTAGACCTTTATATAGGGACAAAAATAATTAGTGAAGATAGAGCTATTGAAATGGTTCGAGAGTTAGATAATCCTACCATCTATACTACATCTGAAAATTCAATAGGTTGGATATCGAAGCATTTAGCTTTCAGTAATCTTCCTGGAAAAATAGAGTTATTTAAAGATAAGTTGAAATTTCGTGAACTAACAAAATCAATTTTTCCGAACTTCTACTTCAAGAATGTTCGCGTTGAAAACTTAAAAAAGATTCATTTCAACGAATTGCCGTTGCCATTTATCATCAAACCAACTGTTGGTTTTTTTAGCATGGGAGTTTATAAGGTTTCAAATTTCGAGGAGTGGATTAACACAATTGATTCAATAATTGCAGAAATAGATCAAATCAAGGATTTATACCCAGCTGAGGTGTTGGACACCAGTTCATTTATTATTGAACAATGTATTAATGGAGAGGAATTTGCTGTTGATGCATATTATAATTCGATTGGTGAACCGGTTATTCTAAGTATACTGAAACATACTTTTTCTTCAGATACCGATGTTAGTGACAGGGTTTACATTTCATCCAAAGAAATTATAGAAAGTAATCTTAAAGAATTTACAGAGTTTGCAGGAAAAATTGGCAGTTTGGCTGGAGTAAAAAAATTTCCCGTACATATTGAGATTAGAAGAGACAACGATGGTACTTTATTGCCTATCGAAGTTAATCCGATGCGGTTTGGTGGTTGGTGTACTACTCCGGATATATCCTTTTTGGCCTATGGATTTAACCCTTACTTATATTATTACTCACAAAAAAAACCAAATTGGTCTGAGGTTCTCAAAGGAAAAGAAGGAAAACTCTTTAGTATTATCGTGTTGGACAATTCGACCGGCATAGACGTAGATAAGATTACATCATTTAATTATGAAAAATTACTTTCAAAATTTGAAAAACCAATAGAGCTAAGAAAAATTGATTTCCAAAAATATCATGTCTTTGGTTTCCTGTTCACGGAAACCAGAGAAGACAATTTTATTGAACTTAAAAATATACTGGATTCAGACCTGAATGAATTTATATCAACAAAATAATTCTAACTGTGCGGTTAGCTTTTAGCCATTAGTAATTAGCTTTTGGATAAAACTGTTCAATATCCTCTTTACCTCATTGATCTGTTGATTAAGTTCTCTAAAATCTTTCATTTCCACCCCTTTTTAATGCTAATGGCTAACCGCACAGGTCGAAATAATTTATAACCTTCCGGGGTATAC
>CAYSWP010000064.1:0-8543 GCA_964434795.1 uncultured Desulfobacteraceae bacterium
ATAGTCCGAAATGGAGGAAGAAAAAAAGTCTTTGGAAATCTCTTCATTGATCATGACAGTCAGTCCGTTGTGCATCAGGCAGGTAGATCGTTCATGGCCGGCGTCATAATTGCGGGGCACCCTTTTGTAATATTGAAACTCCAGAGTTAAGGTTCCCACACCTGGGCCGGCTGCATACCCATGCCCTGAAATTCTATCCTGTAGGGTGTTATCTTGCAGACGCAGTAATTGGAGTCATCAGGACCGCTGAATATACCCTTGAGATGATCAAGCCAGATCGCCTTTTTTGTCTCTTCATCGGTCAGGATCTCGGCCCGTCCTTGGACCTGAAGGTAGGATTCCGCTTTTTCCGGATCAATCACGCCGGTGGTAAGGTGGACTTCCGGGTTCTTCTTGATCTGGGCGACCTTTCGAGAATTGATAAAAGTGGCCAACCAGAATATCAAGTTTTCATCTGCAAAGGGTACCACATAACGGACCCAGGGCTTTCCGTCCTCCGTTACAGTAGATAACGCTGAAAGCGTTGGGCATTTCACTTTTTCCAGTATCTTTTGTTTTAACTCAGACATTTTTTCCTCCTTTTTCTATAATTAATCACAAATTCTCGGATAGGCTCCTAATTAAAGAGGATACAAGCTAATTGGAATGCCATCTAATTCTCTGTTTGGCTTTGAGAAGTATTTTTATGCCTTGCCCTAATATCGTTCAATCTTTTTCTTACAGGGGATTATAAACACAGGAAGTGTACTATTCCGGATTACCTTTTCAGCAACACTCCCAAAAAAGACATGCTCTATTCCTGTTTTACCATGCGTACCCATAACAATAATATCTACATTTTCCTTCTTTGCAAATTTGAGTATTTCTTTATCTCCCCTGCCCGTTTTGGTAACAATCTCAAATTTAATCTCATTCTCTATCTTTTCTATATAGTGCTCCCTGTATTTATTATATAAATCTTCCCCAATGCTTTTCCGTATCTTTTCTAAGTCCTCCTTGTCTATATAGCGCTCTGCATATGCCTGATGGGGATTATCAGGCAATACATGTAAAACATAAAGAAGGCCCTCATCTCTTTTTGCAATACCATATGCAAATTCAAAGGCATAATCTGAATTTTCAGAAAAATCCGTACAAAAAAGCACCTTTTTATATTTTGGATATTCTCTCATTTTCCTTCTCCTTTTTATATTATTTACTCTAAGTATAAACGATTTTACAGAATGTTATATATGAGCGAAAAGATAAGTTCCATCAGGTACTTTACTTAAAAATAAAAAAACCACACCCATTTATCAAAAGGGGTAGTTTTTTTATGCCTATTTCTATCTATAATAGGTAGAAATACTTGATTAATCATTAGCAAACGCAACCATTCTCAAATGCCTAAAACAATACGACTTAGGATACTTTAAAATATGCCTTGAAACCCATCTCTAAAACTGATCGATATTTACCTTCTTTGGGTGCATAGAGAGAATAGCAATCTTTATATCTGAAATATTTTTCAGGCTTATTCAGTTTGTAAAAGCTTTTTTTACCTCTTCTTTTAATACCTTTCCCATTTTGTTTTTGGGCAACTCTTTTAAAAAAACAATATCTTTAGGGACTTTCCAATCGTGAAGATGTTTCTTGCAGAACGTTTGAACCGTATGGGGTTCAACCTTTGAGCCAGATTTTGGAACAACGACTGCTACCACCTTTTCTCCCCATTTTTCATCGGGGATACCAACTACGGAGGACTCAGCTACTCCCTCAACCTGATTTATAACAGTCTCCACCTCCTTTGGGGAGATGTTTTCCCCTCCTGATATGATAATATGCTTGATGCGATCTGTAAGATAATAGTAACCATCCTTATCGACTCTACCAAGATCACCGCTTTTAAACCAGTCTTTTTCAAATGCCTTACCCGTCTCTTCAGGCTTTCGCCAATAACCAGGGGTAATGGCAGGGCCCTTGAGTAAGATCTCGCCTGTTTGGCCAGGACCCACATCTACAAGCGTCTCAGGGTCCACTATCCTCACCTCAAGATTCGGTAAGGGTAACCCGATGGAACCGGGCTTCCTCACACCCCGTACAGGGTTAGAAAAATTCATCCCAGTCTCTGTCATGCCCTCACGTTCCACGGGTTCCTTGCCAAATATACTCTTTATCTTCTTGAAGTCTTTTACCAGGAGTGGTGCTGAGCCCGATGTCCATAAGCGTATATGCTCAAAATCCAGCCTTCTCTCTCCCACATAGTCCATTAATTTAGCATATACAGCAGGAACAGCCATAAATACCCTACAAACATATTCACCCTCTCTTTTTGTCAATGCCTCTATAACCTCCTCCGGAGAAAATCTATCAAGCATTATCGTGTGAGCTCCTGACATTAAGGCAGTATTGAGTTCAAAACAAAGTCCATGGACATGGAAGAGAGGAAGCGCATGACATACCACATCAGATTCTGTTATCTCCCATATATTGATAATGTTTCTTGCATCATGGACAAGATTCCCCTGTGTAAGGATAGCTCCTTTGGGTTTTCCTGTGGTACCCGAGGTATAGATGATAAGTCCCGGATCTTCCGGTTTGATTTCTATCTGGGGCATGCTATCTGAGGCCGAGCTGAAAAAATTAAGATCTTGGTAAGGTCTTTCGGTGTGAATCACAATAGTGCTTAGCCTGGGGTCTATTTCCTTTATTATGGCCTCTTGTTCAGGGCCTGATAGCACTAATTTTGCTTGAGTATCCTCAAGCAGGTATTCCATTTCAGATTGTTTAAACCCTGGATTCAAAGGTACTCCAATAGCTCCTATCTTTTGCAGTGCACAATGAGCGATGATAAAGGCCAGAGATTTTTGTAGGTAGAGGATTACCCTGTCTCCCTTGGTAACTCCTCTATCCAGGAAAGTATTGGCCATTCTGTTAGAATCCTGATTCAACTCTTTATAGGAGATCTCTGTCTCTACCATGCCTTTCCGAAAAAAACTTATTGCTTTTTTTTCTCCTTGGGCTAAGGAGCTATCCATAAAATAATCCTTTAGAGATTTACCACTCATATTACCTCCTCTGAGTAAATGAAGGAATAAAAAAAACCCTCATAATATATCGTTAATATTGCGTATAATACAAATCGATTAGTATTGTTTTCGACTAAATATTTCATTAGGTAATAATGCTTCTGCTTAATTGGCTTTTAATTGTGATTTGCTTTTAATTTCATCACAATAAACTAACTATCAGTTTTAATATAAATAAAGTTAGTGGCTCATTTACCACGAGAGAAAAATAAATATTACCCTGTGAAGAGCTATTTGCTTTTTGGGTACGCTTTATGGCTATGACATAATTTCAGTTTGATCAGCATTTCAGCCGTCTTAATTGCAATGGGCACTCCATCTAAGACAGGAACATCGAGTTCTTCTTCAATTTTTTCCCTTTCTCCTTCTTCCAATGCACTTAAAATGGCAGAGTAACCCGCAATGATAAGCTGGGCACCCTCCTTTTCGATTTGATATAGAGCAATCTCCATAAACCGATCTCTTAATTTTTTACTCTGTTTTTTCAATTCCAGCTCGGGAATATTCAGTGCTCTCATAGAAGTTATACGAATAAAACAACCCATCAATTGGATTCTTCTGGAAAACTCAGGAATAGTAGCCTCACTTTTAGTTACAACACCAAATCGATCAGCTAATTGACAAGCAAGGTGAAAAGTAGCTGAACCAAGGCCAACAACTGGAATATCAACTGCCCCCCGCGCAGCTTCAATGCCAAAGTCACAGATGCCATGGATAACTACCCCATCAAAGCCTTGCTTCTCAGCATCAATGGTCATCTTCATCGTTTCATTGGCAAGGAGAGAAACATCACCGCCGTTTTTGATCCCCCTGGGGTCCCCTTTAAATAAAAAACCTTTAACTGTAGTTGCCGAAGATACAAATTTATTAATATGTGCTATTCTCCTATCCAACTCTTCCTGGTTTAACTCTCCCGGGATAATAACACCTATATTGATCATGATTTACACCATACTTATTTTTTTATCTATGCGGCAATATGCTTCTAAAAAAAATACATATAGCCTTGATGAATTTTCCCTAAACCCCCTATGTAGATATTTAGTTTAACCATTTCCGGTTTTTTCAAAAGACAGGATCCTTAAATCATCCCATACTTAATTCTTAATCTACAGGAAATTGGAATAGGAGAACAAATTCTCCCCATAAAAATGAATTTAGCCTATCATCATATTTGGGAGCCACACAGCTAATCCTGGCCATATACAAACACATACAATGACAATTCCGTCTATAATGAAAAAAGGAAGTACGCCCAATAAAACTTGAGACATTGGTACATCGGGGGCAATATTCTTAACAATATAAAGATTAAGCCCTACAGGTGGTGTCACCAGACCTATCTCAAGATTAATCGTCATAATGACCGCAAACCATATAGGATCAAACCCCAATCCTTTGATTACAGGGATCAACAAGGGGGCTACCATTAAGATAACAGCTGCTGGGGGTATAAAGCACCCTAAAATTAAAAGAAAGATATTAATGACGATAATGATCCCCCAGGGTCCCACTGGAAGCTTCAGGATAAGCTCACCAAGCGTTTGTGTCGCGTAGAGATCAGAGGACACATAGGCGAAAAGCAAGGCTGCAGCCATGATCATCAATATCATGGAGCCTTCATGTAAGGACTCTAAGAATATTTGCAAGAGTTCTTTTGGCTTATAGATCTTATATATTGTCATTACAAAAAAGAAAGAAAAAACAACCCCAATTGCTGCAGCCTCGCTTGGGGTAGCCCACCCTCCATACAGGGAACCCATTATTCCAAATATGATTAAGACAAATGGCAGGATATTAACAAGAGAGGTAAATCTTTCTATCCAGGAATACTTTCGTACGACATCCTTCTGTTCAATATAATATACGGACCCCTGTTTGGCAGGCACAAATTTTCGGTAATAAAAAACCATCCCAACCCAAACGCAGCTCAAGATGACTAAGAGGATACCCGGTAAGACGCCTGCGATGAAGCATTTGCCAATAGAGCTCTCAGTGGCTACGCCGTAAAGGATCATGGTAACACTTGGCGGAATAAGAATACCTAACGTGCCACCATGGGCAATTAATCCTGTGGCCAATGCAGGGGAGTAACCACGCTTTCTCATTTCAGGAATGCCAATACCCCCGATGGCAGCAGCAGTAGCAGGACTGGAGCCGCATAAAGCAGCAAAGACGCCACAGCCAATTAGGTTTGCAATACCGAGTCCTCCGGGGATCTTATAAAGCCATTTGTGCAATGTCTCATATAAATCCCTGCTTGCATTTGACTTGGCTATAGGGGTGCTGAGAAGAATGAAAAGAGGGATGGCCAATAGCGCAAAATTATCCATGCTGCCATAGACTATGAATGGGACCGTGGTTAAAAGACGTGGAGAAAATATGATAATAAATAACATAGATATACCGGCTAACCCTGCCCATATAGGAATGCCTGACATTAGCAGAATTAGCGCACTTCCAAATAACAATACAGTAAGTAGATATTCATTCATAATGGTTTTTCCTTTTCCAGGATTGTTGATTACTTTTTCGTGCCCTGATCGGCTTCAGATAATTCTATGTCTTTTAATTCAGATATCGCAGTTGCTTCATCCACCTCACTTTCTTTAAAAGAAGTTATTTTCTTAATTATATAAAAAATATATAACAAGAAAAGCAGCGACATACCAAATGGTACAAAAAAATAAGGAATCCAAAGGGGCGGACCCCATAAACTCATCGAATGATCATTTCTAACAACGGCTTCCCACCACATAGGCCATGCAAACCATCCAATTATTCCAGAAAGGATGCATGTTAATACAGAAACAATAATAATGACTAACTGCCTGGTTTTAGCAGAGAGTAGAAGGAGAACTAAATCAACATTGATATGATGTTCGTGCTTCTGGACAAAAGGAGCCCCAACAAAGGTGGCAAAAATAAGCAAAAAGACTGATGCTTCAATTTGCCAGATCGCAGATAACCCGAAAACTTTTCTAACCACAACCCCCTCTGTTATAATTAAGGCTGCAACACCTGTGCATAAGGCTGCTATTACTCCAGTAATGGAACTTAGCGCCTCAACTGCCCATTGTAATTTTATCAACACTTTTTTCATGATATGTACCTTGCATTATTTCACTATTTTGAATTCCGCTGAGAGACCTTTATCCCATATTTAGTAATAAGCCCCCCTTTTTTAGAGGGACTTATTACGGTATCTCAAATATGATAGGCTCATAAAAAGTCAACGATTTAAAATATCACTACATTATATTTTATATGACGCAACATCAGACACTAAATGTTGGTATAATATTTGCGTTTTATGACTTTTTACGAATGCATCAAATATTAGTTGAGTAAATGAAAATTTTTTATTTCATGGCTGCCACGGCAAGATCCAGGAGTTCCTGGCCTCCGTCTACTGTTTCGGCGAAGTCTTTCCATGCCGTTTTTTTGGAAAACGCCAGCCATGCTTCAAACTCTTGTTTATTCATGAAATGGACTTCTCTTCCGGCTTTTGTATATTCTGTTACAAGCTTTTCCGATAATGTTTTAAAGTTTTGAAATATCCAATTTTCATGCATCCATTCGGCTGTTTCCAGAAAGATTTTTTGCTGACCAGGTGTGAGCCTATTCCATGTTTTCATGGAAATACATAAATTTTCAGCCATATACCAAATAGCATAATCTACTGGTGCATTAATATACTTTAGCACTTCGTAGAGTCGGTACGTAACAAAAGAGGCAGAGGATGTCATCGTGGTATCCAAAACACCAGTTGCAAGCGCATGATAAATCTCTGATGAAGGCATGCTGGTAATAGAAGCTCCGGCCTCTCGCATCATAAATTCATATTTTTTACCGGCCGCCCTCAGTTTTGTTCCTGCCACATCGGTTGGAACTTTTATTTGTTTTATCTTGCTGCCAATTCCCCCATCAAACCATGCCCAGAGAAGATTTTTAACACCATTTTGTTCCATCAGGGCCTCTACCTTTTTACCGATAGGTTTATTTCTCCAGGTGAGTCCTTGTTTAATGTTGGCTACTGAACATGGCATTAAGGTAATTGAGAATTGAGGCACCTTTCCAGATGCATAATCCAAAGGGAATACCGCCATATCTAAACCACCTTTACGCATAGCATCCCACTGATCTTTTGGTTTATAAAGTGATTTCGAAGGGTAGTAGCGGAATTTGATTTCCCCGTTTGTCTTTTTGGTTACCATATCACCAAATACCCGGCCCATCATGTCTCGGATATCTCCAGCAGCAAATTGATGAGAAACCTTCAAGGTTATAGATTTGGCACATGAGGTTCCAGTTTTCAAAAATATCATTGAAAAAGTCACAGCAAAAATAATGAATGAAACAAAAAACAGTTTTCTTGATTTCATTTTTAATCCCCCTTTTTGATAATTTGATCCAACGATTTACACACTCCCAATCTTTTTAGTAGTTGTTGCCTGAGACTTCAGTCACCTAAACTCAGCCTTACATTAATAAAAAATGCATTAGGCAAGGCGAAAGAATGAATCTGCTCAACAGCCCTTTAATATCTTACATTTTGAAAGCAACCACCCCCTTTCTTATTTGTTATCACAAATTACTGATTATTAGTAATCACCCTATCTTTACTTACCTCCTGTTGTTCTTCCTCATTAATCATTTGGGATAGTTTCTCCACTGCGTAGCTCTGATTTTTCAGGTGGGTTTTTATCAAAATTTCTGCCTTTTCAGGGTCTCTTTCTTGAAAAACCTTCAGAAGTTCCCTATGTTCCTGTATTGATTCCTCAAACCTACCAGGCAGGTTTAGAGATTTGAACCTATACAGCAAAATCTTTTGTCTTAAACCATAGATGATCTGGTTCAACGTTTCGTTTCCAGCCACTTCTTGCAGAAATATATGATATACATTGTTAAACTTGATATAATTTTTCTGATCACGGCGCTGAAAGCTTTCTTCCAGCTTTTCATGAAGCTTCTCTAACCTTGCAAAATCGCTATCCGTCATTTTTCCCGTAGCTGTCCGAGCACAGATTCCTTCTAAAACACTCATGACATCAAACATTTCCTTAATTTCTTCAATGGTTGGTTTGCAGACATAAGAGCCCTTATTGGGGACAAGCTTAATTATTTTCTCAGCACTTAGCACCCTCAAAGCTTCCCGTAAAGGAGTCTTACTGATGCCCATGGAGACACAAAGTTCGTTTTCATTTATTTTATCACCCTCTTTGATTTCTCCTGCCATGATCATGTCTTTTAAATTATTGACAATCTCTTCATGTAAAGTATTCTTTTTAATTAATCTCATAAATTAGTTCCCATAATTATTATTGATTCTACTCTATGCAAAAATAATATATTATAATTTATAAATAATACATTATAATATTTCAATAATGTCAAGCTATTTTTTTCTAATCCTAAAAATTTTTAGATAATTGCAAGAAAGAGGAATCAAACTACAAATTGACCCTTCAGCCT
>CAYSWP010000065.1:0-8448 GCA_964434795.1 uncultured Desulfobacteraceae bacterium
AGGTGTTGATTAAAACGCACGGATCGACGGCTCAGATCTGCCCGACGGATGGCAGACGGTTTTAACATGAACCCTGAACCTCTGAACCCTGAACGGTTACCTATTATTTAACACCAGCTATCGCCTGCGCAACATTATAGCAAAGACTACCCATTTTTTCGAAGGCGTTAAGAATATCTATAAATATCATTCCCCTGTCTACCTCACAAACCCCATCGAACAGTCTCGCATGATGGCTTGACCTCATATCATCGGCCATCCTGTTAATATTATTTACCAATTCTACTGCCTCTATCATTATTTCTCTGTCATCGTTCTCTACACCCTGAATAATAAGGGTTAAAAACTTTCCAGTCTCCGAGGATATAGTCTCATAATCCTCCATAGCCTGAGAGGAAAAGTTAAGTTTATCATCAAACATATGCTCGATTGCATTTGCAATAGATTCCAGCTCATCACCAATCCTCTCAATATTGGTGGTCATCCTCATAAGGTAGGTTATCTCCCTGGATTCCTCAATAATTATATTCTGCTGCATAACCTTTACAAGATAATCAATGATCTCCTTTTGAAGATTATCCAGGACATCTTCTCTGTCTTTCCATTTAGCCGCTATTTTTATGTTTCTCGGTTTAAGGGATCCAATTACCTCATGGAACATGGTTTCAGCCTCTACCCCCATTCTTATAATCTCCTGTCTTGCCTGCACCAGGGCCACTTCAGGGGAATCAAGGTAACGCCTGTCAAGATATTTTATATGATAAATATCATCGAGTTTTTCTCTTTTTCCTCGAGGAGTCAGCCAAACCGCTGCCTTCACGAGATAAGGAAGGACAAAGAGAAAAATAACTGCATTTATCAGATTAAAAAAGGTATGGGCATTTGCAATATGTCTGGAAATGAAAGGTTTCTCATCACCAATATAAAGATCAGGATTACCAATGGAAAAAAGACTGCTTGTAATATAAACAACAAGATTCACAAAATATGGGAATATGCAAATAATAAAGAAAACACCTATGACATTAAATAGGGTATGTGCCATTGCCGTTCTCCTGGCATTTAAATTTGATCCCACACTTGCCAGTTGTGCTGTTATTGTAGTGCCTATATTTTCCCCTAAAATCAACGCCACGCTTCCTTCCAGACTTATCAGACCTTGGCTGGCCAGGGCCATTGTTATACCAACTGTAGCGCTTGAACTCTGCACAGCAATAGTCAGGGCAGTGCCTGTAAATACACAAAGGAGGATCTCAGGTATATTCTGGGCCTGAAATCTTGTTAAGAAATCAATAAAGGCAGGCTCATGCCTTAGGGGAGCAAGGCCGGCCTTCATGGTTGCCAATCCATAAAAAAGCATTCCAAATCCAAGCAATACCTCTCCCCATTGCTGCCAGATCCTGGATTTAAGAAAATATTTAAAGGATACTCCAACAGCTATGGCAGGCAAGGCGTATTTATTTATATTAAAGGCTATCAGCTGAGCTGTGATGGTTGTGCCGATATTTGCGCCCAGAACAATCCCAATGGCCTGGGTAAGGGATAATAATCCTGCATCAACAAAACCAACCAGCATAACACTGGTGGCGCTTGAACTTTGAATTACGCTTGTAATTACAGCGCCCGTCAAGCATGCTATAACCCTGTTCGAGGATACAGCGCTTAAAATTACGCGTAATTTCTTGCCCGCTGCCTTTTTGAGCCCATCGGACATTATCCTCATTCCGAATATAAACAGGCCCAGCCCTCCAAGGACTTGGAAAATTATTGTCTGCATAGTTGTTTTAAGATCCGGTTAATCCTGTTAATCCTGTTAAAAATACACGGCTTAAATGGCAGTTCCAATATGTTGCGAATTTTATAGTAACTGATATTATACAGTCAAGATAAATAAGGCAGAGACTTATTATTAATTGACAAGCAACTCTGTTTTAGTTATTTTGTAGCTATAAAGTAGCCATATAATAATTGTTGAAATAATGATAAACTTTAGAGGAGAGCTATCCAATGAATAACCAGAATAGCAATATCTTATCCAGGATAGAAGACCATTATCAAAACTACGGGGCAAGGGCCCGAGAACTAAAAAATGAAGGCAACAAAATAATAGCCTACCTCTGTTCCCTTGTCCCGGTAGAGATAATTTCCGCTGCCGGATTTGTACCCTTCAGAATAAGGGGCGATGTAAACGAACCAATCACCAAGGGCGATACCCAATTGGAGACTATAGCATGCCCCTTCATGAGAAGCTGCTATGATGTTTCATTAAAGGGACGATATGATTTTTTGGACGGACTTGTCCTTCCTCATGCATGCGATAGCATTGCCAGAACCTATAGCGTATGGAAATACACATTAGGACTTGATTACTCACATTTTGTAAACCTCCCTCATACCTCTCGGGGGCCATCTATGGATTTCTTCCGGGCGGAATTGGATACCTTTAAAAAAAGTATTGAAAAGTTTGCAAAAAGAAAAATTTCAGATGATGATCTTGTCAAAACCATTCACCTATACAATGAAAACAGGGCTAAGGCAAAGGCGCTTTATGAATTCAGGAAGTCTGACCCACCTCTTGTCTCTGGTACTGAAATTTTAAAAATACTGACTGCCGGAATGAGCCTCCCCATAGCCGAATCAAATGATTTTTTTAATGACGTCTTGGAGGAATTCGAGAAAATAAAAGAAGGCCCGCAAAAAAAAGCACCTCGCCTAATGGTTGTAGGCGCCACAGTTGATAATATGGATTTTATAAAACTTATTGAAGATAGCGGCGCCAACGTAGTTGTTGACAGCCTCTGCATCGGTACCAGAGATTACTGGCCTATAACGGAAACCGGCATTGACCCCATGGATGCCCTTGCCCGCAGGTATCTCGATAAGATAAATTGCCCAAGGACCTACAGGGAAAAAGTGGGGGAAGAATATGAAGAAGACCTAAAGGCACGATTCGGTGATATAGGCGCCTTAAGTAAGGACTTTGGCGTTGACGGGGTGATACTATATATCTATAAATATTGTGACCCTTTTGGGTTTGAGGTACCTGCACGAAAGGCATACCTCAATTCCCTAAATTTGCCTGTCCTCTATCTGGAAGACGAGTATTCAGCCAGCTCTATAGGCCGCCTGCGTACAAGGATACAGGCATTTTTAGAGATGATTGAGGAGTAAAAATCATGATCCAAAAGAACAAATTATCAATGCAGAAATAAAACCACAGTATTATGTGAGGATTTTAAAAATCCATTTCATTAAGGAGGTACTATCAAATGGCTGAAGAGCAAAAAAAGGGAGAAATAAAGAAAAGAAGGCATGCAACCGAGGCTGCAGGAAAAATTGGTCCAATGGTGAAGGAATCGATAGGCGGGACTGTAAAGGCAAGGGAAGAAGGGAAGTCAATAGCCTATGCATTTATTGTATGCAGTTACGATGAGATTATAAGGGCAATGGACATAGTGCCTGTATGGACAGAGAATTATGCCGGTATATGTGGAGCAAAAAGGGATGCTGAAAGGTTTCTCGAAAAGGCTGAATCCCTGAATTTTTCCCGTTCTCTCTGTACATACGCATTATGTGGGCTGGGTTTTGACCAATGGAGGGAAGAATTGGGAAAAATGCCCCCCGACTCTCCCTGGGGAGGACAGGCAAAACCGGACTTTATGTTGTCAAGCGGTCAGATCCTTTGTGATCCAAGGAATAAGTGGTATCAGGCAGTTCAGCAATACATGCCGGATGTGCCGATTTATAACGTTGGGTTGCCCTGGCCCCTCTATGAAGATGACATTGAGGTAGCCGAAGTGGAGGGCTATTATATAAAATACATTGTAGAGGAATTGCGGGGGCTCGTAAAATTCCTGGAAAAACATACCGGCCGTAAAATGGACTGGGACAGGCTAAGTGAATTAGTAGACTTAGGTGAAAGGACGTGGAATCTAATCTGGGAGACCTACGAGTTAAGAAGGGCGGTGCCGACACCAATGGGGACTGGAGATGCCATGAATACCATGGTCCCTATGGTATTCATGCTTGGAACCCAGGAAGGATACGACTTCTTTTTAGATTTAAATAAAGAACTTAAGGAAAAAATCGCCCGAAAGGAGGGCGTAGTTAAGGATGAAAAATACAGACTTCTCTGGGGCGGGGGACTGCCATCATGGTTTGCACTGACTGACTTCAACTACTTTAACAGCAAAGGGGCGGTGTTCCCTGCTGAAACAACCTACCGAATGATTGAACCTATTTACCGGCTGAATATTCCCGACACAAATGACCCCCTTGAAAGGCTGGCATATAGATGGGTTAGGTATTGGACCTACTGGTACGACAAGGCCAAAAAAAGACCTGGTTCTGAGCCGGATGTAGAACGTTTAATACAGTATATTGAGGATTATAAGATAGATGGTATTGTCATGCATGAGGCATTTTCATGCAGAACCTTTCATCTTGGACTTATCTGGCAGCTAAATCAATTGCGAAAGATCTATAAACCTATTCCTGTATTGGTGTTAGGAAAAGATGGGGGCAAAACTAAAGGAAAAAGAGAGTTGCCATCCTTAATTTTAGAAAGCGATATTATTGACATGAGCTCTTACTCCGAGGTTGATACCAGAAACAGAATAGATGCCTTTATTGAAACCCTGGAACAATCAAAGAAAAACAAGGCGTAGCTTATCAGCCATAACTTAAGTATTTTAAAAAAATGACAAAATATTTTGCCGGTATAGATATTGGTTCTACTATGACCAAGGTGGTTATCATGGACAATGATATCATCTCCTCTGTTATTGGGCCTACAGGTCCGGAACAAAGAAGGTTGGCCAATAAGGTAATGGAGAAGGCCTTAAATAATATTAAACTTTCTTTCGAGGATATTACCTATGTAGTAGCCACTGGTTATGGAAGAATCAATGTTCCTTTTGCAGATAAACAGGTCACGGAGATAAGCTGTCACGCTAAAGGTGCGGTATATTTTTTCCCTGATGCCAGGACAATAATTGATATAGGCGGCCAGGACAGCAAGGGAATAAAAATCGACCCTAACGGCAGGCCTGTTGATTTTATTATGAACGACAAATGCGCTGCCGGAAGCGGTAGATTTTTAGAGGTTATAGCTAATGCCCTTGGAATAACTATAGAGGAGATGGGGAAAACAGGCTTAGAGGGCAAACACCCCTCTCAAATAAGCAATATCTGTACTGTTTTTGCGGAACAGGAAGTAGTCTCAAGACTAACAGAGGGAGTTCCAGTGAATGACCTGGTTGCAGGCGTACTTGAATCCCTGGCAAGCAGGGTAACGCGGATGGTAAAAAGGATTCATTTGGAAAAGGAGGTTGTTATTACAGGAGGTGGGGCAAAAAATATCGGTCTGGTCAAAGCCCTTTCCGCTAAACTGGGTTACACAGTATTAGTTCCCCCTGAGCCTCTCCTGACCGGAGCTGTTGGCGCAGCCCTCCTTGGAAAACAAGCCGTCAATAAGGCTCTAAAAAAAGGTGTCTCATTGGATATAAAAGACCGCTCCCTAAAAAAAGTAGAGCTTTTTTGATAAAATTTCCATTAATAAATTTCTTTTGATTATAAGTTATTGGCTTGAATTACACCTTTCCCTTTTGAACAAGCCTGGAAAAAAATTCAAATGATCTGTCAAATGTTGCCTCTGCATCATCAGGAAAGCAGCATGCCGGCAGCTCTCTTAATCGCAAATGATATGATATACACTCACAGCATATACCCTTTCTTGAACAAGATTCGTAAGTGCAATTACATTTTACAAGATTATCTTCTTTTCTGCACTCCATTGAAATATCTCCGGTTTTTAGGTGAATTTAAAGTTGATGACTTCGTAAAAGTCCGAATTTATTTTTCTTATTTTTATAACTAATAGATATTAAAGAATATAATTATTAATTTTTGTGTATTTTGTGCCTTTTTGCGGCTTTATTAAAATTGATAAAACCAAAACATGTTGACTACAAGGTATTAAAAATTGTGAAAACTTTATCCTGCGCAGCAATATTCATATTCCTGTTTACGATTCAACCAATCTCTATAGATATTGTAAATGCAAAAGACCTTCATCCAGGTTTCAAAAAACTGGCCCAGCGTTTGGAGGCTGACGGCATAGATAAACAATACATCCAAAAGGTTTTCGCCCGGGAAGAGCTATCTCTTATGCCCGAAACAGTCGCATTTAGCCTTACTATAAAGGAGGCCAGGCTTAATTATTCAAGGTTTCTGAAAAAAGACTCGGTAGACAGGGCTGTGCTCTATCTTAATAAGCATCTCAAGATACTTAATAAAATAGAGAACCTGTTAGGTGTTTCCGCCCCGGTAAT
The DNA here is from genome assembly GCA_964434795.1 of uncultured Desulfobacteraceae bacterium. GTDB lineage: Bacteria > Desulfobacterota > DSM-4660 > Desulfatiglandales > B25-G16 > M55B121. Next base: position 6,333 of record CAYSWP010000065.1, read on the forward strand.
AGTGGCAATTCTTAATGTAGAAACAGCCTGTGGTAAATATACAGGTTCAATTAATACATTTAACATTCTGGCAACCCAAGCCCTGTCATTAGAGCCGGAAATCTATCAACAGATCCGCCGCAAAATCCCTACAAAAAATAGGGCGGATCTGAGTTCACAGAAAATAAAACAAAAGCTTAAAAAAAAGAGTATCAGATCCTACAGAGAGTTAAAGGCCCTTATCAAATATGTCCAAGGCAATGGAATAGACCCCTTTTCAATAAAAGGCTCAACAGAAGGCGCCATCGGATTGTCCCAGTTCCTTCCTTCAAATATCAAAAGATATGGATTTGACGGAAACGGTGACGGCAAGATTGATCTTTTTCACCATGAAGACGCTATTGCCAGCATTGCCTCTTACCTTAAGGCACATAAGTGGAACGAAAACAGTAATTTTCAGGCAAAGAAAAGAGTAATTCTTAAATACAACTACAGTGATTATTACGCCAGGACTGTGCTAAAATTGTCTGAAATACTCTCTGATTACCGGTAATAGCGCAGGGCTATTCACTCCAAGGTTATAAATGAGAGAAACCTATAAGCCGAATAAGAGAGAAGTCATAACTCATCAGGACAGGGGAATCTCTTTTTTCGGCCGCAAATATTTTGCCTCATTTCATGGGGCGCAGATAACATTAAGTATTCTGCTCAGGAAAATTTAGAGGTTATTCTCTTATGGAAATACCATAGAAAATACACGGTTCTGCTTACCTTTGTATAGAAAAACAAACAGGGATGCCTTATACACACTAAGACTATGTGTGTTGCGGCCATTCAAAAAGAGATTCCCCTGTCCTGATATAGTGACAAAGCCCTTTGTCCCTGAGTAGTTCTTTACTGTATGCCTCTGCTTGCCCTGTTAAATTTTTAATAGAAAAGGAGCGAAGCCCATTTGCAACCCTTTAGGCAATGGTTATATCCTTGCTCAGATAAACATCCTGAATAGCATGGAATATGTCAACCCCCTCCTTAAGCGGTTTCTGGAAGGTCTTTCTCCCTGTTATCAATCCCATACCCCCTGCCCTCTTATTTATAATAGCTGTATAAACTGCATCTGCCAGATCATTTTCACCAGAGGGGCCTCCAGAGTTTATAAGGCCTATTCTTCCCATATAATTATTGGCAACCTGATACCTGACAAGATCAATAGGGTGATCAGATGTCAACTCCGAATAAACCTTTTCATGGGTCTTGCCGAAGTTCAGCGCCTTAAAACCGCCATTATTTTCCGGAAGTTTCTGTTTTATAATATCCGCCTCAATGGTAGCGCCAAGATGGTTGGCCTGTCCCGTAAGATCTGCGCTCACATGGTAGTCAATGCCGTCTTTTTTAAAATTATCATTTCTCAGATAACACCATAAAACCGTGAACATACCAAGCTCATGAGCCATTTTAAATGCCTCGCTGACCTCTGTGATCTGCCTGTTTGATTCCTGTGAGCCGAAATAAATGGTGGCTCCAACACCTACTGCCCCCATATCAAATGCCTGCTCAATGCCGGCAAAAAAGATCTGATCATAGTTATTTGGGTATGTAAGTAATTCATTATGATTAAATTTTACAATAAATGGTATTTTATGGGCATATTTCCTACTTACAATACCGAGCACTCCAAGGGTTGATGTAACCGCATTACATCCTGCCTCCATAGCGAGCTTTACTATATTTTCAGGGTCAAAGTAATCCGGATTCGGTGCAAAAGATGCGCCTGCCGAGTGCTCTATTCCCTGGTCAACGGGCAATATAGAGAGATAACCCGTATCTTTTAAACGTCCATGGTTATAGGTTGATTGCAGGTTTCTAAGCACACTGTTCGGCCTGTCTGATTCGATGAACACATTATCAATAAAGTCGGGAGAGGGTATTTTAATTCTCTCTTTACTTATGGTAGTGCAGGCATGATTGAGAAGATAATCTACCTTTTCCTTCCCTAAAAGTTCATAGAATTTATTAATCATGGTTATCCTCCTTTCTTAATGCATTATTTTAGTCAATAACCACCCCTAAAAAGGGTGACCTGGTTTGGATCCTAAAATGATCTGTTTTTGATCTCACCACAGAGACACAGAGATCACAG
>CAYSWP010000066.1:0-8434 GCA_964434795.1 uncultured Desulfobacteraceae bacterium
AGTTTAATAAGAGACCTTCATCATGTCTTTTAAACTGTTTATGCCCGTGTTGGCTTTTTGTTTTAAGGCCAGTTTTTTAAGTATGTCCATAAATGTCTGGGCAGGAGGTGAGAAATGACAGTTTTTAAGATATGCAATGCTTACATCCAGAAATATTTTTTGTCCCTCCATAGAGACTGATGCTAATTTTTTCTCGTTAAGCTCTGTCTCTACTGCTGCCTTAACTAAAAATGATATTCCATATCTGCGGGCTACGAGCTGTTTGATAAACTCCGTATTGCTTGTTTCTACCAGTATGTTTGGGGTGAGTTCCTTTCCGGCAAATAATTCGCACACAAGTTTCCTGGTGCCGGACCCATTTTCCTTCATAATTATTGGTTCTTTTACAAGTTCCCTGATAGTAAGGGTTTTTTTATTGGCTAATGGATGATTTGGAGAAAGGATGATGATAAGTTCCTCATGGCTAAAGGGCATGAAAAAAATATCAGGATTATCCATAGCCATCGCAACAACTACGATTTCATTTTTAAAATTAAGAAGACTATTACTCATATCGAGAGAGCTGCCTTCATCAAGGTGAATTTTGATTTGTGGGTAAGATTTATGAAATCTTGATATTAGGAATGGCATAAAATAACGGGCATATGTCTTTGTTGTCCCGAGGCGCAGGATGCCTCTTTTCAACTTTTTCATATCCTCAATTATGCTTTCAATTTCTCTTTCATATTCAAATATCTTTACAGCATAATTATAGAGGGTTTTTCCTTCATCTGTCAGATAAATTTTTCTCCCTCTTTTTTTGAAGAGTTTTAATTTACAGTAATCTTCAAATAATTTCACCTGTGCAGTAACTGCCGGCTGACTGATACAGAGCTCATTTGCTGCGGCGGTAAAACTAAGGTTTTTAGCAACCTGATAAAAGTCTCTGAGTTGGGTGAAGTTTACCATGTTTTATTTAATTAAATTTTATGGATAAGATTTATTCATAACTAAAACTTATACATATCATAAAAAAATAGAAATTGACAGATTTTGTTAAAAAGGGAATTCTAATAAACGCATAAAGCATGCAATTTTCTTGCTTTCATGGCCCTTTTTTGGGTTTTCCAAAATGGTCGTCGTAAGAAAGCAAAAAGGCTTTTTACGGTACCATCAAAAAGGCCTTGAGAGGCCGGTAATTTTTATAACAATTTAAATGGAGGGATAGACATGGCAGATGAAAATGCAGCAAGATTTCCTGATCCCCATGAGTTTCAGATTCCACCGGAACTTGAAGGATGGGAAGAGATGTATCCGTCGCATTATATGTTTTCCAAGGAAAGAGGTGAGTGGGAGAGCAACCAGTTCTGGTTTCAGGACAAGATACACGCACCTGAGCCCATGCCGCCGTTGGACCTGATTTTTCAGGAGGCGTGGCAGATCTCTCTTTCCCAATATACTACCAGGGTGTTTTGTATCCCACCGGCACAGGGCATTGCCCAGAGGATGGTTGGTTGTTATATGTACATTTGCGCTATTGCGCCTCCGCCGGAGGAGATTATTGGAGAGAAGGCCGCGTTATTTGAAAAACGGGTTTTCTATGTGTTTGAACATTATGATGAGTTATGGGACAAATGGCTTACAAAATTCAAGGCCTTGGGGGAAGAAATGAAGGCGGTGGAGGTCCCGGAGAAGTTGCCGAAGTATGTTCCCGAGGATCAGGTTCTTCCTGCGCCTAAAGGCTATTACATATCTTATGACATTCTTGAGGCCTTTGATAAACTCGTTAATATGATGTTCAAGGGATGGCAGTACCATTTTGAGATGCTGAATTTAACATATCTTGCCTATCTGATGTTTGGCGATGTCTCAAGAAAACTCTTTCCAGGTATAAGTGAGAGTTCTATAGGCAAAATGGTGGCAGGCGCCTATGTCTCAATGTTCCGCCCTGAAGAGGAACTTTGCCAGCTATCAAGATTGGCCTCATCCATGCGTGGGGTATCAGACATACTTAAGAGCGGTATGTCTGCGGAACAGAAAATAGCTGAGCTTAACAAGATACCTGACGGGAAAAAGTGGATCGAGGCATTTGATAAGGCAAAAGACCCGTGGTTTTCAGTTTCCTGTGGAAGCGGCTGGTTTCACCACGAAGGGAGCTGGATAACAAATTTAGATATTCCTTATGGCTATATAAAAAGCTACATGGAGCGTCTGGATAAGGGAGAGAAAATTGAGAGATCTTTAGATAAAGTGGACAAGGAAAGAGATGAAACCGTTGCCAAATATCAAGGGCTTATAGAAAACGATGAAGACCGCAAGGCCTTTGATGATGCATATAAAACAGTGCGGACTATATACAGGTATGCCGAAGATCACCTTTTCTGGGTTGAACACTGGTTTCATACAATATGGTTTGATAAGATAAGGACGTTTGGAAGATTGTTGGTTGATAATGGGATGTTAAATGAAGTAGATGATATATTTATGTTTAACCGGTATGAGATCCCGGAAATTTTAACCGAACTGTCCACAGGGTGGGCCCTTGGCGTTGATATCCCATTGAGAAGCGATTATTACAAGGCCAAGGTGGCCAAACGAAGGAAAATACTTCAGACAGCGAGCGAATGGTCGCCTACGCCTGCCCTTGGTATTCCACCTGAAGAAGTAGCTGAACCGTTTACCATTATGCTGTGGGGTGTCACTACTGATAAGGTAAAGGAATGGTTGAAAGGCGTTGGAGAGGACAAGGCGGAGGGCGTGACAGAGGTTAAGGGATTTGCGGCCTCAGCAGGCGTTGCTGAAGGAAGGGCACGGGTGCTGAAGAGGCTAAAGGATATAGTGGATATCCAGCCTGGCGATATTTTGGTCTGTCCTACTACAAATCCCTCATGGGCCCCGGTGTTTACAAACATTAAAGCTGCTGTTACTGATATTGGAGGACTTACAAGCCATGCTGCCATTGTGTGCAGAGAATATGGTGTTCCATCGGTTACAGGCACTGGAATAGCTACATCGGTTATTAAGACTGGGGATATACTTAAGGTTGATGGAGACACAGGTGTAGTTACAATTGTTCAAAAGGCTGGATAATTCCTATTCAGACCTTGGAGTGACAGGCCAGGTAAATGCTGAGAAAAGGCATGTCACTCCAATTCTAATATGCCCAACCTATAAAGTTGATAGGCATTTAAGATCAGTGCCATGAGTTCAGTTGACGGAGGAACAGATGGACTATATTTTGAATTTTGAAAACTTGGATAAAAGGTCCCTGCCGGCAGTGGGGGGAAAGAATGCCAATCTTGGGGAAATGATCAAGAAAGGCATTAGAGTGCCCCCTGGCTTTGCTGTTACTACAGATAGCTATCAATGCTTTATAAACAGCTCCGAGGCAAGTGAAAGAATTTTTAAGATTCTTTCCAGTTTTAATCAAAAGGATGTAGATTCCCTTAATAAGGCGAGTGGGGAAATTCAAGATTTAATAAACAACGCACCCATACCAAAGGAGGTTGAGGATTCTGTAAGAGAGGGCTATTCCAAACTTTGTGAGAAATGCTCTGTCGAGATTTTGCCTGTAGCTGTTAGATCAAGCGCAACTGCCGAGGATTTGCCTACAGCAAGCTTTGCAGGGCAGCAGGATACATATCTCTGGGTCCAGGGAGGGGATCAGGTCATCCGGGATGTTCGCAGATGCTGGGCCAGCCTCTTCACAGCCCGTGCCATAGACTACAGAATCAAGAATAATTTTCCCCACGAAAAAGTGCTGATAAGCGTGGGTATTCAGGAAATGGTCAATTCAAAAACAGCCGGCGTTATGTTTACCATTAATCCAACTAATGGCGACCAGTCCAAGGTAGTGATTGAAGGGAGCTGGGGGTTGGGAGAAACCGTGGTATCCGGCTCTGTCAACCCGGATAAGTTTGTTGTAGATAAGGTGATATTGGAAACCAGTGAAAAGACCATATCAATAAAACACATTAAATGTGTTTATGATCCTGACAGGGAAGAGGTGGTAAATATTGACGTAGAAGAGGATATGCAAAATAAATGCTGTTTAAAGGCCCAGGAGATAACGGAGCTGACAAAGATAGGCAATAATATTGAGTCTCTGTATGGGCGGGCCATGGATATAGAGTGGGCCATAGATGATGATCTTCCATTCCCTGAAAATATATTTGTTGTGCAGGCACGACCGGAGACAGTCTGGAGCCGAAAAAAGAAGGATTCTGTATTAGGAAAAAAGAGCGGTTATCAGCTGTTAATGGAACAGGCTATGAAGCGTATAAAGATTAGCGGTTAAATAGCTGAAGTGTTACGATGGTTATTCTTTTTTCAAAGAAGATAGGGAAACTATAAATAAACCGGAGGTAAAGGATTTTTATGAAAGATATGAGAGATTTTATCGAACAGGCTGAAGCAGAAGGCATGCTGCATAGAATCAAGGCAGAGGTAGATTGGGATTTGGAATTATCCCATATCGCCAAGATTAATGAGGAAAAAAAAGGGCCTGCGCTGCTTTTTGAGAATATAAAGGGCTATAACTCTCCTGTGATTATGAGCGTCTGTACTACTTCTCAAAGGCTTGCCCTCATAATGGGGATGCCAAGGGACTCTACACTGGTAGATATTATGAAAGAGTGGGTTGATAAACATGATAACAAGATACCCCCTGAGTATGTTAAGGATGCCCCGTGCAAGGAAAACATTATGAAAGGCGATGATGTGGACCTTTTCAAGTTTCCCGCGCCAAAATATTACCCCTTGGATGGCGGACGATTTTTCGGGACGGCCCACTTTGTCATTACAAAAGACCCGGACAGCGGATGGATTAATCTCGGCACATACCGACTACAGTTACTCGATAAAAATCACCTGGGTACCCAGTTTATAAAGGGAAAACACTCGGATCTTATGCTTAAGAAATATCAGGCAATGAAAAAACCAATGCCGGTTTGTGCTATTGTTGGGTGCGATCCCCTCCTGTTTCTCATGGGAGCAGCGCGTTTGTCTGCCTTTGAATCTGAGTATGATTTTGCAGGCTCTATTCGTGGTAGAGGAATAGAGGTCATTAAGGCAGAGACGAATGATCTGCCTGTGCCTGCAACCGCTGAAATTGTAGTGGAAGGAGAGGTAGATGCTGATAAATTTATGGAAGAGGGACCCTTTGGTGAATATACAGGCTATTATTCAGGTGTAGGAACGGATCCAAGGAATTTTATAGATGTAAAATGTGTTACCTACCGGAATAATCCAATATTCTGGGGGACTACAGTGGGCCGAGCAGTTACAGATACTCATATGACAATGGCCCTTACCTATGGAGCTACTTTGTGGCAACAGCTCGTGGCAATGAAGATACCAGGTATAAAATCCGTATACTGCCCACCTGAAGGGTCTGGAAGGTTTCTGGCTATTATATCTATGAAGCAAATGTATCCGGGGCATGCGGATCAGGTGCTTACTGCGGCTATATCAACAGAGATGGGGGCCTATGGTCTTAAAACCGTCATTGTTGTAGATGAAGATATTGATCCATGGGATATGTCCAGGGTATTGTATGCGCTGAGCTTCAGATTTCAACCTAACAGATCCCAGGTAATTAAAAGAGGAAGGTCCACACCGTTAGACCCGTCTTTGCCTTTAAATGCCAGGGAAATTACAGGCAGGCTATTATTGGATGCAACTATTCCTTTTGACTGGGAAGAAAAGCCTATACCCATTGAACTTGATAAGAAAACAGTTGATAGGGTTGTGTCCAGGTGGCAGGAGTTTGGTTTTCAAGATTAAAGACAGGCCGGGTAATCCTTCATCTCTCTGTGGTGAAAAATGACTTGGGTTTGAATTGGAAAACTAAGGTACATTTTTTTCTGCCCCTGTTCAAGGATCTATTCAAGGCCATGTCTTTTGGGACTGGGCAGATTACTTTGGCCTTTCGGGGTATAGCCCATATTTGCAATTTAATGAACATGAATAAGGAGATGTTATAATGTCAGAAAGCAGCCTGTTAAAGGGTAAAAAGATTCTCGCCGTTGATGATGAGCCTGACATATTGCAAGTGTTGGAGGAGATACTATGGATGTGTGAGGTTGTAAAGGCAACGACATTTGAAGAGGCCAAGACATTTCTGGAAAATGATAATTTTGACTTAGCAATCTTGGATATTATGGGTGTAGACGGCTATGGCCTGCTCGAGATTGCTAATCGTAGAAACATAACAGCCGTTATGTTGACTTCCCATGCATTCACACCTGAACATCTTGCAAGATCTATCAAAGATGGCGCTGCCTCTTATATACCAAAAGAAGAAATAACAAACATTATACTCCTGTTGGATGATATCTTAGAGGCCAAGAAAAATGGGGTCAATACTTGGGGGCCCTGGGAGGAGAGGCTGCCGTCTTCATATTTTGAAAAGAGGTGGGGCGCTGCCTGGCAGGACAAAGATAAGGAATTCTGGAATAAATTCTTAGCCGGTATAAGGGATAAGAGGCCGCGAACCGATAAAGATGATTAGATTTATTAGACGGATTATGCAGATAAGCTATGGAAGTAGGATAATATAGGAACATAAAAGGTATTAATCTTGGCTCAAAATCATGCGAAAAAGCCGGTGGCAATTGTTGGCACTATGGATTCAAAGGGGCCGGAACATCTGTTCTTGAAAAAGGTCATTGAATCAATAGGACACAAAACAATCACTATCGATATTGGAACCACTGAATTAACTGATTTCAAACCGGATTTTTCCGTATCAAGATTAATAGGAGACAAAAAAACCGATAGATCCCACATGATTGAATCCATAATTGAAAAAGCCAAGGGAATTGTCCTTGATCTATTTCACAAGGGAAAAATTGGGGCCGTTATATCTGCAGGAGGCGGTACTGGAACATTTATGGCAACATCTATTATGAAGGTTTTGCCGTTAGGGATTCCTAAATTTATGATTTCTACAGTAGCCTCCAGGGACATGTCTCAAGTGATTGGGACTAAAGATATCACTGTAATGCATAGCGTGGTAGATTTGCTGGGGATGAACTCTATATCCCGAATTATTTTAGAAAAAGCGGCCGGTGCTGTCTGTGGTATGGCTTCATGCGGCAGTAAAAGTAAAAACCCATTGCCGCGGGTGGCCTTGACACTGTTTGGTTTTATTACTGAGGCAGCAGAGAATATAAAATCCATATTAGAAGAAAATAATTTTGAGGTGATCCCTTTTCATGCAAACGGTACAGGTGGGATGGCTATGGAAGAGATGGCAGGGGAGGCTTTTTTTGATGGAATTTTAGATCTTGCCACCCATGAGCTGGTTGATGATATGTTTGGTGGTTATTGCAAAGGGATTGGACCTAAACGACTTTTTAATACAGATGCAGTAAATATTCCAAGACTCGTCATACCGGGTGGACTTGATTCTGCCGTACTTGAATTTGACCATAAAAATATTCCAGCGGAATATAAAGACAGAAAGATATTTTTTTATGATTTTAGATCTGCAATCCGACTCACCCATGATGAATCAAAATTTCTAGCCGAGACAGTTGCCTACAAATTGAACCATAGCCGGAATCCTACAAAGATCCTTATTCCCTTAAAGGGATGGTCAGAGGCTGACAGGGAAGGCGATGTGCTGTTTGACCCTCAATCCAGCGAGGCTTTTTGTAAGTCATTAGAGAAATCATTGAATTCAGGGATTGAGGTTGCCAAGGTTCAATATCATATTAATGACGTGGAGTTTGCCAGGGAGGCAGCAGGAACTATGATGAGTATGATAGCTGATAATAAAGGGTGTGATTGATTTTTTTAACTCGTTAAACCCATAAATACGTTAGAAACTTTGCGAAAATATCAGATTTGGTAATAACTATTGGAGATTCGAATTAAGACAGGGGATGATGCCTATAGCCTTGAGGCATTTGTCAAGAAGATCGGAAATGATCTGATCGTTTCCATATGGGGTGGTGAAATCCCCCATATTGGGGCTGTAGCTGTTGCGCAACCAAGGCCGAGCTTAAAAGATCCGAGGATAAGGAGTGCAACTGCATCTGTTTTCTGCTATCCAGGCCATAAGGAGGATGTCATTGCAAAAGAGACAGCGGAAAGATTATCGGCTGCCCTTGATACAAATGTAACTGTTACGGCCGGGGCACACTGGGATAAAATAGATGAATCAGGGATTAAGGCTGTAATAGAAAGTAACAGGCAATTAATAACAATGATAATTGAGGAAATTGAGGCCAGGTCCCCTGAAAATATCCCATAATGCTGGGAGATCAGTTTTTTAAAAACACCAATTTTCAGAATTTTTCATAGATAAAATCGTAATATCTCAATAAGACAGGGCACTTCTATAGCTTCCCCCTTTGAAAAGGGGGATTGAGGGGGATTTTTTCTAAAGCAGCTCTGACTTATTGAGATGTTACATAAAGTCAATGCGGCACTCACCACTGCAAATTCC
>CAYSWP010000067.1:0-8399 GCA_964434795.1 uncultured Desulfobacteraceae bacterium
ATCCCCCAATGGAGCACATTTTTCTATGAACCCTTTGGTTGCCTTCGAGGTTCAGGGGGTGTGATTTTGGTTTAAGGCGAACGGCATCTTGAAAAATTTTGATTAATTCTTCGTCAAGGCATCCTCTTCGTAACGGTTCCCTAATGTCTGTTTCTATGTTTGAAAGAAGGCATGGTAAAATTTTGCCGTCTGCGGTCAACCTCAGTCTGTTGCAAGCGCTGCAAAAAGAGCTGCTTATGGCGCTTATAAAGCCTATCTCCCCCTTGCCTCCGAGAAATTTGAATTTTTTTGCAGGGCCGTCATATTTGCCTTGCAGTATCGGCGACATTGGGCCAAGGTTATTAACGAGGGTGCTTTTTATATTTGAGTTGGAGATAAAATTAGAATTTTTTGAATCAAGGCCTATAGGCATATATTCTATGAATCTTATGTGATAGGGCTGTTCAATGGAAAGACGGCCGAAGTCAAGTATTTCTCCGTCGTTTATTCCCTTTATGACAACCATATTTAACTTTATGGGGTAAAATCCCATATCCCTCGCCTTTTCTATACCACTTAAGACGCGGTCAAAGTAATCAAAGCGGGTAATGTCCCTGAATGTTGCCTGGTTAAGGCTGTCAATGCTAATATTCAGCCTTTTTATTCCAGATGCCCATAAAATATCTAAATACTCGGACAGAAGCACACCATTGGTTGTAACTGATACATCATTGATGCCGTCAATCGCTGTAAGCATAGGTATAAAATTTTCTATCCCTTTTCGGACAAAGGGTTCTCCCCCTGTCAACCTGATTTTATCTATGCCGAGCTTTACAGCTATCCTGACTATCCTGAGCAGCTCTTCGTATCGGAGGATTTCCCTATGCATCAACTTTTTTTCGCCTTCAGCAGGCATGCAATACATACAACGAAGATTGCATCTATCAGTGAGGGAAATCCTTAAGTAATTTATTTTTCTATTGAATCGATCGACTAACACATGTTCCTCATATTCCGGTTCAGCTAATTAAAACTGAAGTTTCAAGCCGTGAACGGCTACAACTATGGTATTTCAATCTCAATACTTCCTTTTTTAAATCCCTTCAGGGAGGAGAGCATAGCGAGAAAACTATTTTTAAACAGGTTGGACATGAATGGGTTTAATGCAAAGGCCTTACCGTCTACCTTAATAGACATTAGAGGGTTAAGAGAAACACAATTGTCAATTGTTTTATTTCCCTTTATAATCTCTTTTGCAAGGTCATAGCAGCTTTCATACCCGCAGTGCCCGCAGTTTAGGTCCGGCAGCTTAAAAGATTTCTCAGCCACGATGGAGGCCAATTTTTTTATATGATCATCGTTTGATATATCAAAATCCACCAAATTTTTATCAAAGCCGGCGGTTGCTATTTCCAGTCCATCAAATAATTTGTTTTTATCCTCCTCTTCTTTTATGCAGACAATCTTAGGGAATGTTTTCTCCTTTTTAAATCCCTCTATTAAAACAAGGTCAGAGTCAAAATATTTCAGGATATCCCCTATATGTTTTTTCCCTTTCAAGATTATCTCCGATTCTCCTGGAGAAATCGCAGATACGGATGGTGCGACTGACCTGAATTTTGATGTGTCTGAGTCCGGAAAATCAATACTTCCTGGAACATGCTTCAGCACAGCAATCTCATGGCCCAAAGCTGCCAACTCTCTCGATAGCTTTAGGATTAATGTAGTCTTTCCGCTTTTTCCATAACCAGTTATTCCAATGGCCTTCACCTTAATACCCCCTGTTTTCCCATAAATATGTTTCTAAAAATTCCTTCATCTGCCTCTGTGCACTCCTTTTTTAATTTCCCATAATCAGCTAAAAGTTTTTTACCGTATTCTGTTAACTGGGAACCATGCCTCCTTTTGGTGATTACGATTTTTTTCTTAAGGTGCTCCTCTGTGGCCTTGATTTTACCCCAAACCCCCCGGTAAGACATATTCATCATGATAGCAGCCTTGTTTATTGAGCCTGTTTCTTCAATTAATTGAAAGATTCTCTGTCTGCCCTCTCCCATAATAATATTGCCTTTCTCATCCTCAAGCCATTGCCTTGATCGTAATTGCACCCTCTGCATGGATATCTCCAAATCAGATTACTTGCCACAGGTTTCCGCTTTTATCCGGGTTGTAGCCCCCCAGTTTTTTTACCCGTTCCCTGAAATTGTTAGAGCGTACTATATCCAAAAAAAGTTGTATCTTAGGATCATCTAAAAAAGAAGACGGAATAATAAGGTCATATTGCTCCTTAACAACTGGAATAAAATCCAGGTCCAGGGCCCTGGCCGCAGCCATTATCCCTAAACCGGCATCTGCTGTTCCGTTTAATATAGAGACGGCCACATTCATATGGGTATATTCCTCGTTATCATAACCATTGATAAGAGAAGAATCTATGTTGCTTTCACTTAGTCTGTAATCAAGGAGGATTCTTGTGCCTGAACCTTGCTGTCTGTTTATAAAAGAGACATCGTCTCTAACAAGGTCTCCTGTATTTTTTATTCCTTTAGGGTTCCCCTTCCGGATGATCAGGCCCTGTTCTCTGGTTACAAGATTAAAGACATGCACTGGGAATCCCTTAAGATACCTTCGAATATAGGGAATATTGTATTCGCCGCTTTGTGTGTCAAGCAGGTGTGAACCGGCCACATGGGATGTCCCCTTTTTTAGGGCCAGCAATCCTCCAAGGCTCCCAACATTTCCAGATGCAATACGGACTCCCCTGCCATTTTTTTTGATTTCATCGGAAAGTATATCCAGGGTCATATCATGGCTGCCTATAACCAAGACAGTGTTGCTTATATCCTTGGAATTAACCAGTAGCTCTGCTTTTGTTTCCTCTCCTCCTGCCATGCCTTCGCTGTCGGAGGGTATCCTTACAATGCCTTCCGCCCTGCTTAAGGTGGTCACTGATCCGGCGCCTCTGGGCAATGGTATTGCCACTGTCTTCTCACCAACCCTGCCGAGATTAACCCTGATACACTCTTCTATACCCAGTTTTGAGGGCATATCCCTTGACGCAACTACATTTACCATTTGTTTTTTTGGTTCATCCATGCCCTGAAGTTTGTAAAGAAAGGGCCTGACAAATTCATTAAATGATATATAGGCAGACACAGGGTACCCCGGAATACCAACAAAAGGCACATCTTTAATGCTGCCGATAATGGTTGGTTTCCCTGGCATTATAGTGACGCCATGAACCATCAGTTCCCCAATTTCCTCAATTGTCTGGGCAGTATAGTCTTTTTGACCGGCAGATGATCCTGCAATAGATATTATCACGTCCGGTTTGTAGTCTGCTGCCTTAAGAAAGGCCTCCCTTATTCCTTCGCTGGTATCTGGGACTATATCTTCTATCACGGAGTCTGCGCCGCATTCCCTGGCGAGTGTGGAGAGCACGAATGAATTTGATTCTAAGACATGGCCTTTTTTCAGGCTGAGTGGCTCGGAGAGATTAGAAAAACGTACAAGCTCGCTACCTGTTGGTATAATAACCACCTTAGGCCTTTTCTTGACTTTTAGTTTGAAGGCGCCCCCAACAATGAGTGTTCCCAGATCAAATGCCCTGATAATGTGATTTTGAGGAAAAAGAAGTTCCGTCACAACAAAATCTTCCCCTACCTTTCTTACATTCTGCCAGGGGAAGGCAGAGGAAGAGATTTCAATTGTATTTTCATCAATTGTATTTAGCTTTTCAGCCATGATAACGGCATTTTTTCCATCCGGCATTACCTGCCCGGTGTTTATCCATACCGCCTCAATGCCTGATTTTAATCTCATAGGTCTTCTTTCAGTGGCGCCATAGGTGTCTTCTGCCGAGACTGCGACACCATCCATTGCAGCGAGATGTTGATCAGGCGAGGAAAGCCTTGCAAAGACGGCCTCTGAAGTCACCCTTCCAGACGCTTCATGTACTGAAATTTCTTCTATTCCCTCGATTGGCTCTGGCTTGAACCTATTGAAAAGGATTTCGAGCGCCTCGTGGGGAGTCTTCATTTTGAGATATATTTTTTGTTTTAAGTTTGTTTTCAAAACAGCATCACCTTTATAATTTCACCCTTGTAGATTCCCTCTGTATTCATGTCAACCTTGATAACACCATCTGCTTCAACCATTGTAGATATGAGGCCACTTTTTCCCAATATGGGCGTTGCTACCCATCTTTCCCCTATCCGTGCGCATTTAACCCTTATATAATCATCCCGTCCGCTTGTTGAATCTATATTTCTATCAATTTCCGCCTCTATAAAACGGCCACCGAATTTATCCAAGTTACTCAGACCGGATAGTTTTCCTAAAAGATACCTCAGGAATACATCAAAAATAATCATAGCAGATGAAGGATGTCCTGGGAGGCCCCACAGTGTCTTATTGCCCCTACGTGCAATAATAGTTGGTTTTCCCGGGCTTATGGAAACTCCATGTGCCAGGATTTCTGTATTCTTAAAGGACTTAAAGACATCTAAGGTCAGGTCCTTAATACCAACAGAGCTGCCTCCTGACAGGAGAACAACATCGGCCTTAAGTATGCCTTTTTCGATAAGGACTTTCAGGTCATCAAATTTATCACGAATAATGCCGAGATAGATGGGCTGTACCCCTAATGAATTACACAAAGCGCCGATTGTATAGCTGTTAATGTCCCTTATTTGGCCTGGTTTAGGTCTCTGCCCTATGTAGACCACCTCTTCCCCTGTGGAGATAATAGCCGCCTTTGGCCTGGTGAACACATCAACCTCGATAATACCCATACCTGCCAAAACACCAAGGTCCTGGGGTCTTAGAGAGCTTCCCTTTTTTAAAATAACCTGACCTTTTTTAAGGTCATCGTCTGATTGGATAACGTTTTCTAAGGGAGAGACAGGTCTGTTTATCTCTACCATACCATCCTCTAATACCTGGGAATATTCTACCATGAGCACTGAGTCAGTGCCCTCAGGCAACATACCGCCTGTAGGCATAAGACAGCACTCCCCCCTCTTGATGGTAAAATTCGGCATTTCACCCATTTTCACCTCACCTGTAATATAGAGAGGAGTAGGAAGTCCTTCGCTGGCCCCGAAGGTATCTCTGGCATTAAGTGCATATCCATCAACAGTGGACCTGTTAAACCCGGGAAGATCCTCCTGGGCAGTAATATCCGTCGCAAGCACCCTGCTTAAGGTATTTGTTATATGAACCTTTTCAATACCCAAGGGCTCAATATCGCTTAAGGATTCATATATATCAACAGTTGATTTTACTTTAAAAAATGTTTGCATAAAAGATATATGTCATAAATGGCATGAATTATCAACTAATATTTTCAATAGGGATGAAACGTTACCTTTTCCAGAAGTATCTTGCTTTTTTTAAGGAGGTCAAGATTGGATTATTTGGATAAGCCTTGTTCAGATAGTTTTTTTTTGCAAATATCCATATAGTCAAAGGCCTTGGCATACTGGCCGAGATCCGGATAATGGCTGATAAGGTATTCAAAACGCTTGAGGGCTGCCATATATTGCTTAGACTTAAAATAGAAGCGGCCTACATAAAGTTCATACTCGGCTAAGTTTGCAAGGCATTTCTTTATATTTCTCTTGGCCTTCAAAGAATAGATGTCATCGGGAAACTGTTTTTCCAGTCTCCTGAAATCATTTAATGCCATTTCCGCATTAGTTTGGTCCCTGTCAACAGTGTTTAACCTGGTAAAATTGCACATACCTTGTTGATATATAACATATGGAATAGCTGTATTTTTTGGGTGAAGCCTTTCAAATTCCCTATAAGCATCCATGGACTCATCTAACTCATTTCTTTTAAAATGGGAATCTGCCAGTTTCAATTCTGCATGAACTGCCAGTTTACTATAAGGGTACCGGTCTTTAATCTTTTGAAAGGATTCAACTGCATTACCGTAATTTTCCCTTTCAAAAGACGATATTCCTTCTCTCATCAAGTCTGCTGGGGATTTTTCACTTACCCTTGACCCAAAGCCAAAAATTGAACATCCGTTAAAGAGCAGGACGTAAACAAGGATGGGTGTAAATTTTTTAAACATACATGGGACCTCATGTACTAATAATTTTATTACAACAACTTCATCATGGCCTTTTCAATATTTGTCTTGCCTACTGCCCCGACAATGGTGTCAGCAAGTTCTCCATCCTTAAAAAGAAGTATTGTCGGTATTGCCCTGACCCCATAGTGATTAGGTATCGTAGGGTTTTCATCAACATTCATTTTTGCAACCTTGAAGTTGCCTTCGTATTTTTTTCCGAGTTCCTCGACCCACGGCCCTGTCATTAGGCATGGTTGGCACCACGGCGCCCATAAATCAACCATAGAAGGAAGATCAGATTTGACAATTTCATCTTCAAAATTATTATCGTTTACCTGTAAAAGTTCATTCACCTTTTTTGCCCCCTTTTGTTTGTTTAATTTACCTAAGGAAATTAGTATTGGTATGGAACTTTGTCAATATGAATAATTTTTTTATAGATTTATTTTTTCTTCAGCATAGTGCTGTAAAGGGACGAGAAAAATTTACAGTTTACTGAAAAGTTCCTTTGCTTGCTTATTGTGTACATTTTTGTTTATAAAATATGGGTTATACAAATATCGGGATCTATCTCCTGAGAACTAATTCTGTAAGATATCGTTGCACCATTTAAGAGTTTGCAGACATTCATTGTTATACCAGCAATCCTAATTATAGTGAAATAAGAGACTTAGCCACAGACCCACACAGAAACACACAGACATTTTAGCCGAGCGGCTCGCTCGGCTAAAATAGTATCATCGCTTCGCGAAGAGAGGTAAAGACTAAAGGATAAATGATTTGTCCGTGTCAGTCCGTGTGGGTCTGGTACGAATGAATTATCCCAAAATGAGAATTGCTGTTGTTATACATTGACTGGCGCAACGCATTATTGTATTTCATCAAGCTGGAGAGTGAATACCTATGGAAAGGGTATTTAGCCCTGTTGAATACTTGAATATGAATGGAGCCAATTGAAATGGTCAGGCAAAAAACAGTTTTCGTCTGTCAGGAGTGCGGCTATAAGGCGCCAAAATGGTTGGGGAGGTGTCCTGATTGCGGGTCATGGAATTCATTTGCAGAGGAAGTAGCTGAGGTTAGGGATCATAAAAAGGGGAATAGAAAATCTTTTTTAGATATACCTCAACGGATTGACACTATATCTATGCAAAAAGAGCCCAGATATAAGACAGGGTTAGGAGAATTTGACAGGGTACTTGGAGGGGGTATTGTGCCGGGATCGCTGGTATTAATCGGTGGAGACCCTGGCATAGGTAAATCAACCTTGATACTGCAGGTTGCTCAGAGTGTTTCAAGGAAGGAGCTTAAAACACTTTATATTTCAGGTGAAGAATCTGTTCAACAAATAAAGATGAGGTCCCAGAGATTATCGATAGAATCATCTGAAATTTATTTATTGAGCGCAACATGTTTGGAGCATTTTATTGATGGCATTGATGAACTTGATCCTAAAATTATTATCATTGATTCGATTCAGACAATGTTTACAGAGTTATTAGCCTCTGCCCCTGGCTCTATAGGGCAGGTAAGGGAGGTTGCCAGCAGGTTAATGAACCTGGCAAAATCTTCTGGAAGAGCGGTATTTTTGATAGGCCATGTTACAAAGGATGGGGCAATAGCAGGCCCAAAGGTTTTGGAACATTTGGTAGACACTGTCCTTTATTTTGAGGGAGATGGCTCCCATGCATACAGGGTCATTAGATCTGTGAAAAACAGATATGGCCCTACTAATGAGATAGGTGTTTTTGAGATGAAGGACAATGGGCTGGCGGAGGTAGGAAACCCTTCAAAAGTTTTTCTGGAGGGGAGGTCTAATGATGTTAGCGGCTCTGTTGTGATATCCTGCATAGAAGGATCAAGGCCCCTTTTGGTAGAGATGCAGGCCCTTGTTTGTTCAAGCTCTCTTGCCATACCGAGGAGGACTACTATAGGTGTTGATCCGAACAGGGTTAGCCTGCTTGTGGCGGTTTTATCCAGGAGGGGAGGTATAAATATCTCTAACAGGGACATATTTATAAATGTGGCAGGCGGTATTAAGATTGTTGAACCCGCTACAGATCTCGGTATTGTTTCAACAATTGCCTCAAGTTTTCTTAATAAGCCAATTCCTATGGATACTGTTACCTTTGGAGAGGCGGGGCTTTCAGGGGAGATTAGGGGGGTGGGCCAGACCGAACTCCGGCTAAGGGAGGCGAAAAAGCTGGGATTTTCTCGGTGTGTTCTTTCAAAGAAAAGTATTAAGGCGCTGAAAAGCAGGATAGATTTGGAGCTTGTTGGTGTCTCATCTGTTGCGGAGCTTCTAAGTGTACTTTTTTAGCGGATGAGAAAGCTCACTAAT
>CAYSWP010000068.1:0-8067 GCA_964434795.1 uncultured Desulfobacteraceae bacterium
GGCAATAACAAAACTACGGATAAAGCTCACGCCCTATAACAAAAGTTGATTTCAGCCTCTAAGATACCAAGATAAGAAATGAGGCATATTATTTGCGGCCGAAAAAAGAGACTTCCCTGTCCTGTTGAGTTGTGGCCTCTCATGAAACTAAATTTAAAAAGGATGGTTAAATGCCTGAAGATAAAGAACAAGTTTTGGAAAATGTACCGGAAAATATTGATATGGAAAATATTGAATCTGGAAAAGTTTCCAGCGATGAATCGGATAAGCCACAGGATGATAAAGATAAAGCTTCCCTGAAAATAAACTTTTTTCGCAGAATATACGGGTTATTCAAGAGTAAAAAGAAATTAATTTTGTATGGTTTAGCAGGTCTATGTCTCTTTCTGTCAACAGGAACTATATATCTAAAATGGGGTGATATTAACGGATCCTTAGATAAGAAAACGGTTAGTCATTATGACAAATTCAATAATTCTAATAAGGTGAAAATCCAGATTAATCAAAGTGAAGGTGATAATAAAAAAGTGAACGTCCAAGGCAATGCACCTGAAGACCAAAAAAATCAATTATTATCATTTAACTCTTTTATTATACCGCTTAAAGAACAAGACAAAACCTATATTTCTATAAACATATCCTTTGATGTTCATGATAAGACATTAAGACAAATGATGACGGAGAAAAGCAGTTGGATCAGGGGATTGATTTACGACATATTGAGAGAAGAGGTAAATATAAATAAAGAAATTCCATTATTGAAAAGCTTGAAAATTGCTATTGTTGAGGGAATAACTGCGGCATTACCTGATATCAAGATTGATAAGGTTTACATAACGCAATTTCTGGCAATTTAGAGAGGTTACAGTTGACAATTGACGATCCCGTAAAAAGTCTTATCGCCACCAAGACACTGAGGCGCCAAGAAAACCATGAAAGATATTTCCTTTGTGTCCCAGCACTTCCTTGTTTGTATTTTTCACTTTGAAAGTGCTGGGTGACTTTGTGGCAAGCCTTTTAACCTGTGAATGCTTACGAATTTTGTAGCAAGGAGAAAAACATGGCAAGCACGACCGGTACGAATATAGTTCTTGGTCAGGGAAGCGCCATTAAAGAGGTGCATAATGCAAGGAAACAAAGTTTAGAATTAAATCAACAGTTTGTTGCGCAAAAAACAGAGGATAAGAAGAGAGAGGATAAAAAAAAGGTTCAAGAGTTTAATGCCGATAATAAAATACAAATAACAGGCGATGAAGAAAAAAAGGGCGGTGAAAGTCCTTGGAATGATAAAAGAAATTCAAAAAGAAAAAAATCAGAGGAAGAAATATACCCTTCTGATTATAGCCTTATAGATATAAAGGTTTAACGTAACCGTTCACAGGTTCAGGCTTGCCCGCCTTTCGTCCGGCGGGGTTTCCCGCTGAAGGCGGGATTCAAGTTTCAAGTTTCCAGTTTCCAAGATATTACACCATGATACGCTATAAATTACGATGTCTGTAAAAGGAAGGTCATGTCATTAATAGAACTAAAGCTACTTATTTTGGCGTTAATAGGGATTGATGTTATCGTTATTGTTGTTTTTGTGTTCCTAATTATAAAATTTATAAATCTCAACAACAATAAATCATTAAAGGTAGCGGTAAAAATGCTTGAATCCCTTCTTAATGATGCAGATAAAATAACAGGCGAGTTTAAGGAACAGCTAATTGGAAAACATGACTTTATAAGGCAATTCAATGAACAGTTAGACAAAAAAATAATGGATTTAACTCGTTTACTGGACAGGGCTGATTCATACCACTATTCCCATGGTATAGGTCCTTCCGAAAATGACAACGGAACATATTTCGGAGCAGACAAACAAAAAGAGATATTAGAAATGGCAGAGAAGGGACGTAAAGTAGAAGAAATAGCCAACTCACTGTCATTGCCTATAGAAGAGGTAAAACTTGTATTGGATTTAAGTAAGAAATACCCCCAGGCAGGCAATAAAGAAGGTATGTCTTGATGCAGGTGACCCACTCCCAACATTCAGAAAAAAGCATATCATTGCATATAGGATCAAATTTTAAATCACTTCCCAGATTAACCAACAACGAAATTATTGAGGGAAGGGTGATAGAAGCTTATCCTTCAGGTCAGTTTTTGATTTCCATCAAAGGAAAAAATGTTATGGCAATGTCCAATGTTCCTTTGAAAATGGGGAGTGTTTTGACGTTAAAGGTTGAAAAGATATCCTCCGTCCCAGTCCTAAAAATACTGGGGGACGGTAAAAGGGATATTAAGGCCTTTAATATCCCTTTGATCCTGTCTGCAATAAAGGAAAATTTATGGGAATCCCTGCTTAACAGCCTAAACAGCAAGGCGGTGCCAAAGGGAAAAGCATCATTGCTCAAAGAGTTAATGAATCATGTGACTATGAAAATATTTTCAGAGCCATCCCGGGAGATTCTCAGGACATTAATTGATAAGTCTGGATTTCGCTGGGAGTGGAAACTGAAAAATGCAGCGCTTCAAAAAAATATAAGTGGGGTCGACATTGAAAAACTTATGGAGACGGACCTTAAAGGTATGGCCTCAAAAATTTTCTCCCTTGATGGAGAAAAAGATATCCTGCTAAAAAAATTATTATCCACCATAAGCAATATCCAACTCCTTAATCAACAGGGGTTTGAGAGGGAAAGAAAAATTTTCCTACCAATTCCAATTCAATTGCCTGACGGACTTTTTACGGTTGGCCAGTTATTAATATACATGCCAAAAAAAAGGGAAGACAGGCACGCAAAGCAAAAGAACCATGATAAATCATTCAGCATAACCTTTTTATTAACCATGTCAAAACTTGGACCACTTAGGGCGGATCTTTCCATAAAGGGAAATGAAATCTATGGAAATTTTATGGTTACGAGTGAAAAATCTAAACAGATTATAGAGAATAATTTGCCGGACTTTGTAGACAGTATAAAGGGAAAAGGGTTTACCGTCTCAGCAATGGAATGCCATCTGAGGGATGTTGAGGAGGTCAAAAAATCACCAATCAGAGAAATTTTTTACGAGGAAGGCAATGCCATAAGCCTTATCGCATAAAATGAAGTCAAAAGAAAAGAAACAAAGGGCAGTAGCCCTAAAATACGAATCAAAATCAGACAATGCCCCCAAGGTAATAGCCAAGGGAAAGGGAAAGGTAGCTGAGAAAATCATTGACATTGCAAAAAAGCACAATATTTTTATTCATGATGACCCTGACCTTATAGAGGCTTTATCACAGCTTGATATCCATGAAGAGATTCCAACAGAACTTTATGCTGTAGTTGCAGAGCTATTGGCCTTCATATATGCCCTTAATAAGGGAGAAAAGTTCCAGTAGGAAATTTATTCCTTCTATTATTCCCTTTCAATTAGTATTCCTCATTCAATTTCTTCTTTATTATCAGCATATTATACAAAAGAGAGGCTTGTTTACCCTATGGCATTAATCTTGCTATTTATATCCTTAGAAAGATTGAGTGAATAAATAATAGTGAGGTGAAAGGAATTGACGTCAGCAAGTTACACATTAATAGATGCATTTTTAACGCAGCAAAATAGATTTAACACTATTTCCAATAATCTTGCAAATATCAATACAAATGCCTTTAAAAAAGACAGTATCTCATTTAACCAGACCCTCTCCATGGAAAATATTTCCATCACTGATTTCTCTCCAGGCCCTCTGCAATATACGGGGAATAGGCTGGATGTTGCACTTGGCGGTCAAGGGTTTTACAAAGTTCAAACACCCAGGGGCATAGAATACACAAGGGATGGCGCATTTAGCCTTAATGGAGACAGGTTGCTGGTTACCAAGAATGGTGATTCAGTGTTAGGGAAGAACGGGCCTATAAAAATTGCTGAAGGCAATGTATCCATAGGGAGTGACGGGATTGTGACAGCAGGAAATCAAACAGCTGATACATTAGTAGTTGTAAATTTTAAAACCCCTCGCCTCCTTAAGAAGGGTGGCGAATCATATTACAGGTATCAAGGAGATGCACAGGATGTATTTACTCCTGAGAATATAAGCATTCAGCAGGGCTATATAGAGGGGTCTAATGTCAACCCAACAGAGGAAATGATTAAAATGATAGAAATCATGCGGGTATTTGAGGCCACCCAGAAGGCTATGCAGTCTGTGGGTGAAGCTACTGATAAAATGATCAATGATGTCGGCATACTACAATAAAGGAGGAGATGTTTATGTTAAGAGGATTATGGTCAGCTGCAACAGGGATGGCCGCCCAGCAGTTAACGATTGATGTTATTTCTAATAACCTGGCCAATGTTAACACAGTAGGTTTCAAAAAAAGCAGGTCCGATTTTCAGGACCTAATGTACCAAACTCTAAGCCAGGCTGGATCAGTTACGGCAGCAGGCGGTGAAATACCTTCCGGCATACACATTGGCATGGGAACAATGCCCGTAGGCGTCCAGAAAATGTTTATGCAGGGAGATTTTAAAGAGACGAAAAATGAGCTGGACCTGTCAATAGAGGGCAAGGGGTTTTTTAAGGTATTGAGCGGTGAAGAAGAATTATACACAAGGTCAGGCAATTTTAAGTTGGATTCAGAGGGAAATATCTGTACGCCTAACGGTGACAAGTTACAACCGGAAATGACAATCCCGTCAAACACGATTTCTATTACAATTGATAAAACAGGCACTGTCACTGCATTCGACCCTGAAGGAACCGGAGCCTCTCTCGGGGTTGTTGAGCTATACACCTTTTCAAACCCCTCAGGGCTTTTTAGCCTTGGAAGAAATTTATACAGACCTGCTGATGCATCCGGAGAGGCCGTATCCGGTACTCCAGGCTCAGATGGAGTGGGTACTATTGCCCAGGGATTTATAGAAATGTCTAATGTAGATGTAGTCGAAGAGATGGTGTCCATGATTATGGCCCAAAGGGCCTATGAGATAAACAGCAAGGCCATACAGACAGCAGATAGTATGCTGCAAATGGCCAACAACATCAAGAGGTAAGAATTATGAAAAGGGCGATTTATCTTATTGTCCTCACAGCCGGCATTTTCAGCGCCTTTTTCCCGTGTGCATCAGAATGTGCTGTTAGAGAAAAAATCAGGGCAGGACATAAACAGGATTACCAAAGCATAAGGGAAGATACATTTAAAAATATTTTCAGAGCATACCTGTTTCAACATATCAATAAAGAAAGATCCGATATAATTGTATCTAAATTCAAAGTTTCCGGCAATAGACCGGTTCCTTCCGGAAGGATAAGTGTTCAGATCGTTAAAAAAAATCAACAAAAACTTACCGGTTATGTAAGGCTAACTGCCTTAGTTAAGATAAACAATGTAACAGAAAACAGGGTGAGGCTTTCCGGATGGGCTGATATATTTGATTATGTTGTTTGTGCTCGTAGAAATATAAAGAGGGGAGACATTGTTGCAAAGGATAATATTTATCTCGCGCGAAAAAATATTTCACGCCTGCCTAAAAACATACTCTCTAATGCAAACGGGATAATCGGCCTAAGGCTGAAAAATAATATAAAGGCGGAAACATGTCTTAAGGACTGGATGCTGGAAAAAAACCCGGCCGTAGAAAAAGGCGATATGGTGACTATTATTGCAGAATCCGACTTTATAAAGATATCGGCGCCAGGCGTAGTTTTGGCTAAGGGTTATCTCGGCGAGATTGTAAGGGTTCAAAACTCAATGAGCAAAAAGAAGGTATATGCAAAGGTAATTAATGATTCAACTGTAATGGTAGATTTTTAGGGGCAGGCTATGGAATCCAAAAATTATTTATTAATTTTATTTATGTTATCCATTTCTATAAATGGTTGTGCTGCATGGCATACAAATACATCACATGTAGCGGATGTTAAGGCTATTCAGGGTCCTATATATCCGGAGTTTAAACCGCAAAAGATCGAAGAGGGATCACTTTGGTCAGAGACAAGAGGGATAAGCCTTTATCCCGACAAAAGATCAAAGAATGTGGGAGATCTTGTCACAGTCAGGATTGTAGAAGACCCGGAGGCAAAACTTAATGCAGACACTAAAACAAGCCGATCATCCGGCATAAATGCTAAGCTGAAACTTCTCGGATACATGAAGGCGCTGGCCGAGAAAAATCCCAGGCTTGCACAGAATCCTGGCGAGGACGACCTGATAAATGCCTCTTTAGGTCTAAATTTTGACGGAAAAGGCTCAAGCAATAGAAATGGCCACATTAAGGCATATGTCTCTGCAGTAGTTGTTAATGTGCTTCCAAACGGAAACCTTTTTATTAATGGAAAGAGAGAGATAAAGGTCAATAACGAAATTCAGTATATTACTATATCAGGCATGGTAAGGCCGGAGGATATTAGTTCTTCCAATGAGATTTCCTCAGTATATGTAGCAAATGCCAGGATCGTCTATTCCGGTCTTGGTCCAATTTCAGACAAACAAAAACCAGGTTGGTTAGGGAGGGTAATTGATCATGTCTGGCCATTTTAAATCTATTCTGTTTTATTTATTAATCCTTAATATTTTTTTACCCCATTCGGTAAATGGGGCAAGGATAAAAGACATTGCTGCAGTTAAGGGTATAAGATCAAATCAACTTTTTGGCTATGGCCTTATCATTGGCCTAAATGGCAGCGGGGATAAGGACGGGACAACCTTTACCATCCAGGGCCTGGTTAATATGCTGGAAAAAATGGGAATCAGGCTACAGGCAAGTGACGTAAAAATCAAAAACGTGGCCGCTGTTATGGTGAACGCCACGCTTCCACCCTTTGCTCGTATAGGTAAAAAGATTGATGTAGTTGTATCTTCAATTGGGGATGCGAAAAGCCTTCAGGGCGGCACTCTTCTTCTTACACCGTTGAAGGGTGTAGATGGAAAAATTTATGCAATAGCCCAAGGCCCTATATCTGTTGGAGGCTACAGCGCCGGAGGTGCAGCCGGAGGAGGCGTGACAAAAAATCACCCTACAGTGGCAAGAATAAGCGGAGGCGCAACAGTTGAAAGAGAGGTTCCCTTATCACTAAAGGATAAGAGAGAATTAACGATTATTTTAAACAATGCGGATTTTATAACCGCCACCAGGACCGCCGACGCTATAAATTTAAGGTTGGGAGACGGCATTGCCAAGGCAGTAGATTCAGGTACTTTAAAGATAAATATTCCGGAAAATTTTCAAGGCGGGGTTGTTAGCCTCCTTGCACAACTTGAGGAAATTAATGTATCTCCTGACTCTGTTGCAAAGATTATAGTCAATGAGAAGACAGGCACTGTGGTAATTGGGGAGAATGTCAGGCTATCAACAGTAGCTGTGGCTCATGGGAACCTTAGCATAGAGATAAAAGAGACGAAAATTGTATCCCAACCCCAGCCTTTTTCACCTCGAGGCGGAAAATCGGGTCCCCTCCAAACGGAGGAAGGGGTAATAGTGTCGCCGGGAGGGAGCACGGTTGTAACACCTGAGACTGCGGTGACAGTGCAGGAGGAGAAAAACAGGCTTCTCCTCCTTCCAAAGGGAGAAACCATTGGGAAGCTCGTCAGGGCATTAAATGCTATTGGGGTTACACCCAGGGATCTGATAACTATTTTACAGGCCATGAAGGCCGCAGGCGCCCTTCAGGCAAGCCTGGAGATTATATAAGGATGAGGAAAGAACATGGCAAATGAAATAATGCCCAACAAAAGTTTATCGGGGTTTAATAAAGAGCTATGGAATAAAAATAACGGGCTGAAGAAGGCCTGCACAGAGTTCGAGTCTATTTTTATCACGCATATGCTTAAAACAATGGATAAAACCATTGATAAAGGCGGTCTTTTAGGGAACAGCAATGAGAATAAAATGATTAAATCCATGTTTAATGAAAGGCTCGGCAATTCCATTGCAAGGTCCGGAGGCATAGGGATTGGGGATATGCTTTTTGAGAAATTAGAGAATTAGAAGTATTTTATTTAGTTAATCGTGCAATCTTCCGATAAATAAATAAAGTAACCGTTCAGGGTTCAACGTTTCCCGCTGAAAGCGGGATTCAGGCCTGCCCTGGCGCGACTTTCA
>CAYSWP010000069.1:0-8001 GCA_964434795.1 uncultured Desulfobacteraceae bacterium
GTTTTGTACGGGAAAACCGCCCGCTTCTACATCCCCATAAATCCGGAACATGGTACTTGGCGATGATGTGGCAAACCCCGTATTTTTTACGAGCATTTCGGGGATCCAATTTCAGTCTTTTCCCTAACCCTGAATCCCGCTTTCAGCGGGAAACGTTGAACCGTGAACGGTTACAGATTTATTATGCCTTACGAGGGATTTGCGACATAATGTATTCGGCCAGTGCAGTAATAGTGAGGCTGGGATTTACACCTAAATTTACAGGCACATTAGAACCATCAACCACATAAAGATTTGGATAGTCATGAATCTCTCCCTTAAAATTTACCACACTATCCTCATTAGTGGCTCCCATTACAGCTCCACCTAAAATATGCGCCGTTGTCGGAACGTCAAAAAGAACCTCAGGCCATGAACTCAATGGCTGACCATCAATCTTTTCCCCCATTCGTTTCGCTATCTCGTTTGCAATGGGGATGTAAGACGGCACTTTTTTCGTTTCCGGTGCAATTTCAGAGTTTAAGCTTCGTTTACCAAGTCGCCACCATCGTCTTTTGTAATCAAACCGCATGTAATTCTCTTCTTTTTGCATAACCAAAAGAATCGATGTGCGGGCTCCCCAGCCAGGGAACCACAAGGTCTTTAGAAAGGATAGAGGGTGGCTAAAGGCATTTACAAGAAACCGTAAAAATCTTGGAATGTGCCCACCTCCGTCAGTAAGCAATGTTGTCAAGGATGCCATAAGATCAGAACCCTTATTGAAACGTACAATTTCAACATGGGTGTTTTTATCCGGATAAATGCCGGATGTAATGCTGATTTGGTCAGAATAGTCTGCATGTCTATCATTTGCCTTGACTCCAAGTATTGCCTCTGAATTTGTTCTTATTAAGTTACCGAGTTGTTTTGAAAGGTTGGGCAAAAGGGCATTTTTTTTGCATTTCAGAAGCAATTTAACCGAGCCCATCACCCCGCCGCTAAAAATGACACCTTTAGTTAGATACGTTTTTTTATGGTGATATAGTCCTGTAGATTTTTTTGCAAATACCTTGTAACCATTATTAATTGGGTAGACTCCGGTTGCCTCCATTTCAGGAATGATTTTGACCTTATATTTATTTTCAGCAAGGTAAAGGTAGTTTTTGTCCAGGGTGTTTTTGCTGCCTGTGGGGCAGCCAATCATGCATGCCCCGCAAAAATTACAACCTGTTCTGTCAGGGCCTTCTCCATTAAAGTAAGGGTCTGTTGTTTTCTTGCCGGGTTCACCGAAAAATACACCTACGTCGTTAATGTGAAAGGTGTCTTCACCTCTGATTTCTCTGCCTATTTCTGCTAAGACTTCGTCCGCCTTTCCTATGCGGGGGCAAGGATTGGCTCCTAACATTTGCCTGGCCGTTTCATAAAAAGGGGCAAGCTTAGAGTTCCAATTTCCAGGGCCCCACTCATCCCTTTCAAATACGTCATCTGGAGGTATTAACAGTTGATTGCAATAATTTAGGCTTCCTCCGCCTACACCTGTGCCATGGAGTATAAATACATGCCTTAAAAGCGATAGCCCCCAGATACCGTAGAGTCCAAATTGTGGTACCCATAGGCTCTTCCGGATATTCCAGTTGGTCTTTGGAAAATCTTCCGTTTCATAACGTTTCCCTTTTTCCAAGATTATAACGGAGTAGCCCTTTTCAGCCAGGCGCAGGGCAGATACGGATCCCCCAAAACCTGAACCGATTATTATGTAATCATAAAAATTATAGTTAGACATAAGAAAAATTGCATTTTATATGCATGGGTCGCTTCAATGAATTGTTTGTAGGCGCCCTTTATTTACGCCAGTATGCAGGAGTTAAAATAACTATCACTGTGTAAATTTCGAGACGTCCGACGAGCATACAGAAGGATAAAACCCACTTCCCCAAATTAGGAACAGGCAGATAATTTTGCATAGGTCCTACCAACCCAAACCCTGGGCCTACATTTCCTATAGTGGCAGCTACAGAGGCAAAGGATGAAAATACATCAAGTCCAAGGCCGGACATTATAATAACAGCAACAATAAAGACGCTCAAATACAATATAAAAAACCCCCGTATACTGCTTAAAACGTCTGAAGGAACAGGTTTTCCGCCGAGCTTTATTGACCTGACAGCATGTGGGTGGACAAGTTTGAAAATTTCCTGGTACCCATGTTTAATGATAAGTATGATCCTCATAACCTTTATAGCCCCGCCTGTAGAACCTGCCATGGCTCCAACAAACATGCATAATATTATGATAATCTGTGACAATGGAGGCCACTTTGCATAATCAGCAGTTACAAAACCTGTTGTTGTCATTATAGACACAATCTGAAAAGAGGCATATCTAAGAGCCTGTCCAATGGAGCTATAAACAGTTTGGTATAAATTAAAGGCAACTATTGAGGTTAGAATGACTAAAATTAATAAAAATATTCGGCATTCCGGGTCATTTCCGAATACCTTAAATTCCCCCTTCAGAAACCTGAAATGCAGGGAAAAATTTATCCCTGCAATTGCCATAAAAATGATAATAACAGTGTCAAAATAGATACTGTTATACTGGGCAATACTTGCATTTTGTGTGCTAAATCCCCCGGTTGGCATTGTGCAAAAGGCATGGTTTATAGAGTCGAATAAAGGCATGCCGCCTATCCATAGAAGACATGTTTCAATCAAGGTAATGGATAGATAGATTTTCCAGAGGGCTTTGGCTGTCTCAGATATACGGGGCTGTAATTTATCTACTACAGGACTTGGTATTTCAGCCTTATAAAGTTGCATGCCTCCTACGCCAAAGAATGGAAGTATCGCTATGGAAAGAACAATAATCCCCATGCCTCCAAACCATTGGATCATGCTTCTCCAAAAGAGGATTCCCTCAGGGAGGGATTCAATGTTACTTAAGATTGAGGCCCCTGTAGTTGTAAAACCGGAGATAGACTCAAAGTACGCATCAGTTATATTGCCGATAGAACCTGAGAGAAAAAAGGGGAGAGATCCAAAAAGACCGGCGCTTATCCATCCGAGGGTGACGATGGCCATGCCCTCTCTTTGGCTAAGGGAGGAGGTATTATTGGTCTTTGCAAGAAAAAACATGGCGATTCCGCTGATAGATGTGATTATGAATGAGTTGAGTATAGAAATGGAGCTTCCATCATGGTAGATAAGGGAGATTGCAAGAGGTGCAACCATGGAGAGACCAAGGAATAGATTTAATATTCCGATAATATGGAAGATTTTACGGAAATTAATCAAAAGTATTCCAGTTTAACAGTGAATAGTTTTTCAAGTTTTGGAATGGCTTTTTTCAAGGCGAATATTATCAAGTGATCATGTGGTTTGATCATGTTTTGTCCTCTTGGGATAATAATTTCTTCCCCCCTTATGATTGCGCCAACTATGGAGCCCTTTGGAAATTTTACATTTGATAATGGTATGTTTACAATGTCAGAGGTTTCTAACGCCTCGAATTCTATAGCCTCTGCACCCTCTCCCTGAAGTGGCGCTACACATATTACCTTGCCTTTCCTGATATATTGAAGAATTGCCCTTATGGCAGAAAGTCTTGGGCTGACAACAGTATCAATTCCAATCTCTGAGATTAGGGGAATGTAGCTAAGCTTTCCTATTTTGGTGACCGTCTTTTTTGCCCCTAACGCCTTGGCCAGGAGAGAAATAAGGACATTATTTTCATCATCCCCGGTGATTACTGCGACAATGTCTATATCGGTAATATTCTCCTCTAAAAGGAAATCCCTATTTGTGGCGTCACCATTTAATACAACAACCTTTTTAAGGCTTTCAGCCATTTCTAAACATCTTTGCCCGTCTCTCTCTATGATTTTTGTGTTAATGGATGTATTGTCAAGTGACTTTGCTAATGTAAAACCCGTTTCACTGCCACCAATAATCATTACACGACTCAATTCTTTTTTTCTAAGATTCATCAGGCGAAAAATATTTGGAATATCCTCTTTTTGGGATATGCAGTAGATTAAATCATTAACCTGAATCATGTCGTTTCCCCTTGGTATAATAACACGCTCTCCCCTTATGATAATGCCAACAAGGATTACACGTTCCAAATCGCTAAAAGAGGATAGCTTTTTTCCAACTAATGGGGAGTCTTCTCTTACAGTTATGCCTAACAGTTTTATTTTGCCGCCCTTGAAGTCTATTACCTCTGATGCCTCTGGAATTTCCATGAGCCTTAGCATGGAGGAAACCATTTCTGTGCGAGGATTTATAATTAAATCGATATTCAGAAAATCTTGATCAAAGATTTCCCTGTGCTTCATATAGTCTGGATTCTTAAGCCTAACTATCTTGGTAATATAATCGGTCAGGAACTGGGCATAGAAACAGGCTATTAGATTTGCCTCATCATTGTCTGTTGCTGCAACAATTATATCACTTTCTTTAATGCCGGCGTCTTGCAAAACTGATGGGTTGGTTCCTGAGCCAAGAATGGCTTGTATGTCTAAAACATTTTGGACCTCTCTAATCTTTTTAGGATCAATTTCAATTAAAACTACATCTTGATTTTCTTCTGCAAGCCTCTGGGCAATATGAAACCCAACTTCCCCGGCTCCAATTATTATAATTTTCATTTATAGGCCCTTTAATAAAACAAAGTGTAAACTACTTTTGGTTTGCCTTGTCTTTCTTTCTGTTTTTAGAAAAGACTAACTTAAAAGTCAATTTATATTAAGAAGCAAACCTTCCGGGGTATATCTAAAATAGTTTAGTTTGAGCAACACTTTTTTTCGTTTTGGGGGTAAATCCAAAATGCTCATAGGCTCGTCTGGTGGCTACTCTCCCTCTTGGTGTCCTGTTTATGTATCCATTTTGAATTAAAAACGGCTCATAAACCTCTTCAATGGTATCCTTTTCCTCGCTAATGGCGGCTGATAGTGTATCGACACCTATAGGACCTCCGTCAAATTTTTCTATTATTGTTAGAATGATTTGCCTGTCCATTTTGTCAAGACCTTTATCATCTACCTCAAGCATGTCTAATGCCTCACCTGCAACCTGTAGGGTAATAAGTCCATCTGCCTTTATCTGTGCGTAATCCCTCACTCTTTTAAGTAGTCTGTTGGCAATTCTTGGGGTTCCTCTGGGTCGTTTTGCAATCTCAAAGGCCCCTTTTTTCTCGATTTGAATATTAAGAATAACTCCCGATTTTTGTACAATTTCTTGGAGTTCTTCGGGCCTGTAAAATTCCAACCGTTGAATAATTCCAAATCGGTCTCTCAAAGGAGGAGTAAGTAGTCCGGTTCTCGTAGTTGCGCCGACAAGGGTGAAAGGCGGAATATCTAATTTTACTGTCCTTGCTGATGGGCCCTGTCCAATTATAATATCTAAAGTGAAATCTTCGAGGGCAGGGTAAAGCATTTCTTCCACTACATGGTTAAGTCTATGAATTTCATCAACAAATAACACATCCCGTGGTTCCAATGATGTTAATATAGCTGCTAAATCACCGGGTTTGTCCAATACAGGGCCTGAGGTAGTTTTTAGATTTACCTGTAGTTCATTGGAAATTATATTGGCAAGGGTGGTCTTTCCAAGGCCTGGGCTGCCATGAAAAAGAACATGGTCTAATGCCTCATAACGTCCTTTGGCAGCATCTATAAAGATTCTGAGGTTCCTCTTTAGATCCTCCTGGCCAACAAACATATCCAGGCTTACAGGCCTGAGGCTAAGTTCCAGGGGACTTTCATTATTCTCAGGATTTGGGTTTGTGATTCCTTTCTCCATAATCAATTAATACATTAAAGGGGACTCATTTTGATAAGTTTTGCAATACCAATCTCAGTAGTTCCTCAAGATTCATTTCTTTATTAATGCGTAAAATATCTTCTATTACCTTCTTAGCTGGTTTGCTATGATATCCAAGGTTGATAAGGGCAGATAAGGCGTCATCAAAAATTTCTTTGTTTTCTACCTGAAACGTCTTTCTTGGCAGTGGCTCTATATCTATTGACAGGCTGGACGCCTTTTCTTTTAACTCCAGGGTTATCCTCTGTGCTGTTTTTTTCCCGACACCTGGAACATCGGAAATTCTTTCAGAATTTGATGTTATAATAGCATTCAAGAGGTCATCAGGCCCAATACCTGAGAGAATATTTAAGGCAAGCTTTGGTCCTATACCAGATACAGAAATTAGCAGCAAAAATATTTTTTTCTCTATTTTTGTTTGGAAGCCGAATAATTGAAATGAATTTTCCCTTACATGGGTGTAGACAAATAGACTCACCTTTTCAAGTTCGTCAGGCAATTTATAAAAAGTGGATAAAGGAACAAGAAGCTGATACCCAACTCCGGTTGTGTCTATTATTGCCGATTCTGGATTTTTACTGAGCAGTGTTCCAGTTATGTGAGCTATCATGAATTACCATACCTATTACGAACCATTAGCGATGGATATTATCGAATTTAACCCAGTTCTGGTGGCAGATTGCCATAGCCAGTGCATCTGAAGCATCAAAAGAAAGCTGGATGTCGAGCTTAAGAATAATTTTGACCATATCGCTTACCTGTTCCTTTGTAGCCCTTCCGTACCCTACTACTGATTGTTTTATTTGCAACGGGGAGTACTCAAATACCTTCAGGTTGCACTGGATGGCTGCAACAAGGGCAGCCCCCCTTGCGTGACCAATCTTTAAGGCGCTTTTAACATTTTTTGAAAAAAAAACATCCTCAATTGACATTTCCTCAGGGTTGTATTCCTGCATAATGTCAATCAGGGATTTAAAAATACCATGGACCCTAAGATAAAAAGGCAAAGACTTAGGAAAAGATATATCTCCACCTCCAACGTAGGTAAGCCTGTTCCCATCCTTTTTTACAAGTCCATAACCTGTGACTATAGAGCCTGGATCTACTCCCATGACCAGCATTAACCAATATCCTCCATAACATCATCGGAGATATCAAAGTTGGCATATACGTGGCTGACATCATCGTTATCTTCAAGCAATTCCATAAGGGTTAACATCTGCTGGGCATGCTTGCCTTCAAGATTAACCGTTGTTGAGGGAATCATTGTTATCTCTGCGAATGTGGGCTTTAGTCCGGTATTCTCCAGGGTTGTTTTAATTTGTTCAAAGGAAGGAGGATCAGTAGTAACCTCAAATTCGTTTTCGCCTTCTTCGATATCCTCTGCGCCTGCATCTAATGCCAATTCAAACAGCTTTTCCTCATCTGTGTGGTCTTTTGGAAAAACAATAAGGCCCTTTTGAGAAAACATCCAAGCGACACACCCTGATTCTCCTAAATTGCCACCGTGCTTTTCAAAGATATGTCTTATATCCGCGACAGACCTGTTTTTATTATCAGTCAATACATCAACCAATACTGCTACGCCTCCTGGGCCATACCCTTCATAGGTGAACTCTTCGTAGTCTACACCTTCTAATTCACCTGTTCCTTTCTTGATGGCCCTTTCGATATTTTCCTTGGGCATATTTTCTGCTTTGGCATCTGCAATTGCCGTTCTCAGTCTTGGATTTGAATCTGCATCTTTCCCGCCAAGCCTTGCTGAGACTGAAAGATCTTTAATGAGTTTTGTAAAAATTTTTCCGCGTTTAGCGTCGACAGCACCTTTTTTATGTTTTATAGAGCTCCATTTTGAGTGTCCTGACATTTATAACTCCCTTGAAAATTTGTATTTTTTTACAAAATTAAAATTCTTTATTTTACTGATGCATAGGTCATTTCGTAAATGATCAATCAGGAAAGTGTCAATATCTTAAAAATCGTGAAAAGCACAAGCATGTAAATGCGTTATCTAATTTCAAATTTCAAGTTTCGGCATCCTGAATTAGGCAAAAAATACATGCCTTTTTAAAAAAATGTAAATCGGTAAATAAAGGATGCCTAATATCTCTACCATAATTATCTATTTTTTGCAAAACCAATTTATAATTTAGGTTCTTCTCCAATTTAGTTGGAGAAGAGGGTCCAAGGATTCCAGGGG
>CAYSWP010000070.1:0-7970 GCA_964434795.1 uncultured Desulfobacteraceae bacterium
AGGGCAGGCCTGAATCCCGCTTTCAGCGGGAAACCCTGAACCTGTGAACGGTTACGATTTTCTTTATGGCTTTCAAAATGGCAGGTGCCAACATCTGGGAATTGAAATTGTGTTTGAATCATGAAATATGGCTAATCGTCAGTATCCAAGCCATCATAAAACAGAATTTGATAATAATCACCAGCTTTTGTGACAGACACTAATTTGAATTTAAAAAATATCTTTATCTTCATCTGTTTGGATATATTCCCACATTTCATTTTGGTGTAGCCAAACTGGATCAGCGTTTTTCTGAATGTATTCGTCAGCATCCATTCCGTCGATCGTTGGTGGTCTTTTGACTCTGACTTGCTTTCCATTCATGAAAACCCACATATACTTCTTTTGTCTTTCTGCCTTGGCCTTTTTTTTAGCTCGTTTTTGTGCTGCGTTGAGCTTCTTTTTTACCTTTGTCATTTTTTCGGATTCTTTGTGGTGTTAAGGGTCACTTGCCGGGCCGCAATGCTCAAACAAAAAACGGCGACTGTTCCCAGTCAAGTGTACCCGATTACTATGGTCTCTTGTTTGGGTTTTGCCTGTTGTCAAAAACGGAATGCACTACTATCTCATCGCCTTCAATGGTGTAGAAAATGGAGAAAGGAAACCGTCTAACCAGGCAACCTCGGAAGTTTGGATAAAAACTCTATACACTTTGGGGTGCTCTAAAATTGACCTAACAGCAACCTCGACGCAATCCAAAAACCCGAATCCCAAATCTCTTCGTTGTTTCTCATATTTAATTTAAAAGCTCCTTCAAGGCCTTATCAATCTTTTCCAGTAAAACCTGATCACCCTCTGTAGATTCCTGTGCCTTTTTGAAATGAAAGCGGGCCTTTTCTTTCCTTCTTAGTCTGGTAAAATATTTGCCCAAATTGTAGTGGGCCAGGGCCAGCTTGCCCTGACGGCCGTAGGCTACGCCAAGGTTATAATACACAATATCTTTTACCGGCGGAAGGAATATGAGCTTTTTGTATATCCTCAATGCCTGCTCATATAGTTCGAGTTTTTGCAAGGTTAAGGCCAAAAGATTCATGATGGCCTTGTCTTTAGGTGCCTTTTTTAATGCATCCCTTAGGATAGGCAGGGATTTTATGTATTGACCGGTATCATGGTATGCCTTGCATATGGAGAACATTATCGGTATGGAATCCGGCATTTTAGCCTGCGCTGCTTTAAAGTGGCTCATGGCCTCTTTGGCAGATCCGTCTTTTTCTAAGATAAGTCCAAGGCCATAATGGGCTATTGGAGACCTGCTGTCTTTTTGAAGCGTCTTGTTGAACTCCCTGACCGCATATGCACTGTCACTGCATAAGGCCATTACCATAGCGTGGAACAGGGGAAAGTCCGATCTAAGTCTTTTTGTCTCATCAGTGTCGGGAATAATCTTGCAGGCCCTTGCCATTGTCTCAATATTGGCCATTCTTTCTGCTGCCCCTGGATGAGTAAGCAGGTAAGAAGGGGTGTTTCCCTGGCTATACCACCTTTCTCTTTGCATCTTTTTTAATGTAGTTACCATTCCCCAGGGATTAAAACCCGACATACTGGTGTATTTTAATCCTAACTGATCAGCCTGTCTTTCATTGTCTCTGCTATACCCTAATTCCGTCTGTATACCGGCTGCCATTGAACCTGTTATAAGTGCCCCTGCAGCCTCACCACCAATAAGAATTCCTGCCAGTATGCCGGCCATAGTTGCAAGGCCAATCTTTTTGGATCTTTCTATGCGAAGGGCAAGGTGCCTGCCGCTAACATGGCCCAGTTCATGGGCAAGCACAGAGGCCAGTTCGTCAATATTCTCCATAATAGTGAGCAGGCCTGAAAAGAAGAAAACGTGACCGGCAGGTGCTGCAAAGGCATTTATTGTGTCGTTTTTTATGACGTAAAAGTTTAACGAAAAATAAGGTACTTCTATTTGCCGGCCTATGCATAACCCGAGGTTGTTGATATATTCTATTAAGTAAGGATGTTCTGCGAGCTCAAACTGGGAGTGAATTCTATTTAGAAATCGTTTTCCAAGCTCAGTCTCATCTTTTGTGGATAAAAAGGCCCCTCCCTGATTGGCGGAAAGAATAATTATTACAAAGAGGGATGCAATATATACGAAGATTCTCTTAATTTTCACCTTCGCTGATTTCATTACTTAACTCTATCCGTGGGGCTTCAACCCATAACCCTTCCAGGTCATAGATTTCTCTTACAGGTTCATAAAAAAGGTGGACTATAACATCACCATAATCCAAAAGAATCCAGTGGCCATCATTTTGTCCTTCTATGCCAAAAAGGGTAACATTCTCATCTTTCATCCGCATTTTTAAATGTCCTGCAATGGCCTGGACCTGTCTGCTTGATGTGCCGCTGGCAATAAGAAAGAAGTCTGCTATGGAAGACAGCTTTCCTATCTCAAAAAGGACGAGGTTTTTAGCCTTCCTCTCATTAATAATTTTTACACATAGAAGCGCTTTATCGAGTGGGTTCATTGATCAGGTATAAGCCTTTATTTTCTAAATATTTTATCACAATCTCAGGAACGATAAACCGAATGGACTCGCCCCTGGCCACCATTTGTCTGATTCTACTTGCTGAAATATCCATTATAGTTGTATTCATTGAAAACAGGTCGGTTCCCATGGGATGACAAAAGCATTTTTTCTTATCATCCCACACAAGGCCGGCATCAAGGGATTCAATGAATGAAAAGAACTCATCTGTTTTATGTTTCTGTCTATTTATTACAACAAATGATGCATATTTAAAAAGAACTTTATATTCTTTCCAGGTTTTAATCCATGAAAATGCATCTGTTCCTATAATAAAAAAAAGTTCGAGATCAGGCCCAAAGCGTGAATGAAATAACCTAAGTGTTTCTATGGAATAGGATGGACCAGGCCTTTGGCCCTCAATATCCCATACCTTTAGCATAGGCGAAATTTCACTTGCCAACCGCGCCATTTCAAAACGATGAGAAAAATCAGCTACTTGATTATTGTTTTTATGGGGCGGTATACTGGATGGTATAAGGTAAACCGATTCAAGATCCAGGTTTCCGCCTACCTCTTCGGCAACCCTCAGGTGGCCAAAATGAATCGGATTAAATGTCCCTCCAAGTATGCCTAATCTCACTGTCTTATCTGCCCGGTTCCAAAAATAATAAATTTTGTCGTAGTCAACTCCTTGAGACCCATTGGGCCGTATGCATGGAGCTTTGATGTATTTATTCCAATCTCTGCGCCAAGGCCAAGCTCAAACCCGTCATTAAACCTGGTCGAGGCATTAACTAATACGGCTGAGGCGTCAACTCTTTCCAAAAACTCCTTAGCACGGTCATAATTTGTGGTTACAATTGACTCTGTGTGGTTGGAGCCGTATTCATCAATATGATTAAGGGCATCATCCATGTTTCTAACAGTTTTAACTGCCAATACAAGGTCCAAAAATTCAGCCGGCCAATCACTGTCTCTTGCAGGGGTAAGGTCCGGGATTATTTTAAGGGTATTCCCGCATGCCCTTATTTCAACCCCTGCATCCTGAAAAACCTTTACCATGCCAGGCAGGAAAGATAGGGCAATATCCTCATGGACCAGCATAGTCTCCATTGCATTGCAAACACCGGGCCTTTGGACCTTGGCATTAAAGCATATGTTTTGAGCCATATTTAGGTCTGCATATTTATCTACATAAACATGGCATACACCCTTAAAGTGTTTCAGCACCGGAATGCGAGAGTTTTCATTTACAAACCTGATGAGCTCCTCGCCGCCCCTGGGAATGATTACATCCACATAATCATCCATTCTAAGCAGGAGTCCTACTGACTCATGTTCGGTAGAGGGGATAACCTGAATGGATTTTCCAGGTAAATTTGCCTCTTCCATGGCCTCGTTTAAGATTTCGTTCAAGATTAAATTAGAATTTATCGCCTCAGATCCGCCCTTTAATAACACTGCATTTCCAGATTTCAGGCAAAGAGCGGCGGCATCAACCGTTACATTAGGCCTTGATTCATAAATAAAGCCTATTACCCCTAATGGCACCCTTACACGGCCAACCTGCAATCCATTTGGCCTCATCCACATGCCCGGCACCTCACCAATCGGGTCAGGAAGGGCGGCTATCTCCCTTAACCCGTCAACCATTGAGGAGATTGTTTTTTCAGTTAAGGTTAGCCTGTCTAACATTGCATGGTTTAACCCATTTTGCCTCGCCAGGGATACATCCTTGGTATTTATTTTAATTATCTCATTTTTCCTTGAAAGAATTGCATCCGCCATAAATCCTAAGGCCTTGTCTTTTTTGTGTCTCTTTGCATTCCTTAAGGCCCTGGCGGAATGTCTTGCATCTCTTGCCATAGCTATTATTTTTTCATTTAGATTCATTTCCATTGGCAGTTTTATTCCCCAAGGGTTACTGTACTGTATAATAAAAACAAATATCAACCACTATAACTTGAGTAGTTGTCTTTTATCTATGATAACGAGGTTGTCCTTGTGTATAACCTCGTCGTAATGTCTGTACCCTAAGTGTTTTTCTATATCCGAGCTTTTATGGCCCATAATCTTTTCTACATCGTTTGATCGATAATTCACGAGACCAACTGCAAGCTTTTTTTCTTCCCTGTTTATTACAATAACAGAGTTCCCAAGGCTAAACTTTCCATAAACGGCAATAATGCCGGAAGGAAGCAGGCTTTTTCCATTTTCTAACAGGGCCTTTGCTGCGCCACTGTCCACCATTATTTTTCCTTTTGGTGATTTTGTAAAG
Organism: uncultured Desulfobacteraceae bacterium; assembly: GCA_964434795.1. Classification (GTDB taxonomy): domain Bacteria; phylum Desulfobacterota; class DSM-4660; order Desulfatiglandales; family B25-G16; genus M55B121. The sequence goes on from CAYSWP010000070.1 coordinate 4,798, forward strand.
GCAATCCAGTGCTTACGTCTGCCCATCGGGACATCTTGAGGCAAAAATAGAGTACCCTCTTCCTTGCCGTCAAAGATTGCCTGAATAATGTTTTTCTTTAACCCATTTGCAATAATAGTAGGAATTCCGCAAATAGATATATCTTTGGCTGACTTCACCTTGCTTCCCATCCCCCCCTTGCCTAACGCTCCCGGGATGGAACTCGCATTTTTTTCAATTTTGCCTGTTATTTTTGTTACCAGAGGAATTAACCTGGCGTCCTTGTTTAGTCTCGGATCATCATTAAAGAGACCATCTATATTTGTCAGATTAATAACAAGGTCGGCTTCTGCAAGATTTGCCATCATGGCGCTTAGATTATCGTTGTCGCCGAATTTTATCTCATCTACTACAACAGTGTCGTTTTCATTTATTATAGGCACAATTTTCCAGTTGAGAAGCGTAAAAAGGGTATTGCGTGTATTTAAATATCTCCTTCTGTTGGTGAGGTCATCCCTTGTCACCAGAATCTGTGCGACTGTCTGACCATAATTCTTAAAGGCATTTTCGTATGAGAGAATCAGGCTGCCTTGGCCTATTGCGGCAACTGCCTGTTGTTGTGAGATAGATTGGGGCCTTTGAGAGAGCCCGATTTTTCTCATACCAGAGGAAATAGCGCCTGACGACACAAGGATAATTTCTAACCCCCTTTTTTTCATAAGTGAAGAAATATCGTGGCTAAGGGAGTTAATGACGTTTATATTCAAGCCATCTTCTGTTGTTAAGGCGCTGCTGCCAATTTTTATTACAACCCTTTTAACGTCTTTAATTATATTTCTTCTTGCATTGCTCATTCCTGGCACCTTTAATGGTTTTTACAATGAAAGGGCTAAATTATTCAATAATTCTTTAAGATTTTCTATGCCATCACCTGTGAGCGCTGATATTGCCATACAATCATAGCCCTTTTGAATGAAGGTATAGAGTAATTTATCCATATCTTCTTTCGTGAAAGGGTTTAGGTCTATTTTGTTCAGCAAAATTATCTGCCTTTTTTTTTCAAGAGAGGGAGATGATTGCCTTAATTCTTTTTGCACTGTTAAAAAATCATCAAGGATGCCTCCTGAAGGAGGGCGATTTATGTCTATTACATGCAGAAGTGTCTTTGTTCGCTCAATATGCTGCAGAAATCTATGCCCCAATCCTTTTCCATTGCTTGCTCCCTCTACCAGACCAGGGATATCAGCAATTGTGAGGGATAGATCCTCGTCAAAGGAAATAACACCCAGGTTAGGGGCAAGCGTTGTGAATGCATAGTTGGCTATTTGCGGGCGGGCATTGGAAAGTCTGGATAAAAGCGTAGATTTACCAACATTAGGTAATCCTATGAGGCCAATGTCGGCAATAATTTTTAGCTCCAGTTTAAGGCGTTTTTCCTTTCCATTCTGGCCTTCTTGTGCAAATCTGGGGGCCCTGTTTGTTGAGGTAGCGAAGTGTTTATTTCCCTTTCCGCCCATTCCGCCCTCTAAAAACACAATCTTTTGATTATTATATGTTAGGTCTGCAAGAAGTTCTTCAGTTTCCCCGTCTTTTATCATAGTGCCTACCGGCACAAATATCTCAATGTCCCTTCCTTTTCTTCCTGCCCTTTTCTTCCCGCTTCCAGGTCTTCCATTCTCCGCCTTAAAATGGCGCTTTGAACCGAAATCATACAGGGAATATAATTTGTTCGTAGCCTTTATTAAAACATCTCCTCCCTTTCCACCGTCTCCGCCATCAGGTCCACCTTTAGGAACAAACCTCTCTCTTTTAAAACTAATGCAACCGGCCCCACCGTTTCCTGATTTTAAAGTAATATCCGCCTCATCAACAAATCCCATGTCATACACCTTTTAACAGTTCCTGCATAATTGATAAATATCATATTACGGCATTCAGGGCAATTATACTTTTCCGGATATTATACTGAACAGTGGCGCAAATGCATCTTGAAAGGTACGTAATAATGAATTTTCATTGAGGGGTGGGCTGGGTTCCAATTTCATTTGTAGGCCAGCCCAGTTTAAGATGGGTATATCTGTTTCTCTTGGAATATAGATTAAAATTAAAAATCTTTATCATGTAAATTCTCTTCTTTTAACCATTTTCTGTCAATAAATATCTTGCTTGGAAAAAAGTGTTAGTTTACTGCTGCTAATTGGTCCTTCAACTGCTGGGCATACACACTGACTTTTTTCCTGTATTTACCGGCCCTTTCAAAGGTTACTACACCATCAATTTTTGAAAATAGGGTATAGTCTTTGCCTAGGCCCACATTATTTCCAGGATGGAACGTGGTACCTCTTTGTCTGACAAGGATGGAGCCGGCGCTAACATTTTGCCCCCCATATCTTTTCACCCCGAGCCTTTTTCCGGGGCTATCCCTGCCGTTTCTTGTGCTACCACCTGCTTTTTTGTGTGCCATTTAGGTCTCCTTTTGTCAAAGCTTTATTTTTTATCATAATATTTTCTCTCAATCTTGGCGACTAAATGATTATGCATTTGCCGAAAACAACGAAGATTACGCATCTATACCGGTTATTTTCAGTCCTGTAAAATCCTGTCTATGACCTTGTTTTTTTCTGTATCCTTTCCTCTGCTTGTACTTAAATACTATAATCTTTTGGCCCCTTCCCTGTCTTGTAATTTTAGCAGCCACCTTTATGCCATCCAAGACAGGTCTTCCAATTGTTACTTTATCATCTTTTGATAGCATAAGCACTTTATCAAAGTAAACTTCATCCCCTACATTGCCATCTAATTTTTCTACCCTTAATTCTTCATCTGGCTCTACCTTGTATTGTTTGCCGCCAGTTTGTATGACCGCATACATTTAAACCTCCAATAATTTTAATAGTAGACATACACTTAGTTGATCTCTGATCATAAGTATAGATACCTTAATTTTTTAATAATGTCAATACAATAAAAATTGTTATCAAGCAAAAATTTTACTTAGTCTTATAAGTCGGCATTTCAAAAATGTCAATAACGATTGTGAATAATGCATTGTAAAATACAAATAATCTTGGTGTCTATTTTATTGAGTTACGTTATTGTATGTGGCAGGCTACAGAATTTTATGGTAATATAGTGTGTAAAAAATAATATAAGGAGCACTATCTTAATGCCAATATATGAATATCAGGCTATAA
>CAYSWP010000071.1:0-7959 GCA_964434795.1 uncultured Desulfobacteraceae bacterium
AAAGGCCGGACTTTCTCCTTGACAGATCGGAGGCTTATATCGCTGTAATGGTTGATGACTTGGTCACAAGGGGAACAAAAGAACAATACCGTATGTTCACCTCCAGGGCAGAATATAGGTTACTTTTGAGAGAAAATAATGCTGAAAAGAGACTGATGGAAAAGGGTAATGAATTAGGTCTTATAGACGATGATGCCGTATATGAAATGAAGGAGAAGTGGGGAATTATATCTGAGGAAATTCGTAGAATTAAAAATACCACAGTCATTCCATCAAATGAGATCAATGATTACCTTATAGAAAAAGGTTCCAGCCCCATAAAAAATGCAACCCTTCTAAGTCAAATACTAAAACGGCCTGAATTACACTATGAAAGCATAGAAACATTAGATAAGCGCTATGAAAAAGGAGTGGGAGATATTTCTTATAACGTGGAAATCGAGATAAAATATGAGGGATATATTCAGCGCCAGATGAATGAGGTTAAAAAATTTAAGAATCTGGAAAGGATAAAAATCCCCACAGACTTTAAATATAACGATGTCCATGGTCTTTCTAATGAGCTAAAGGAAAAACTGTCCTCTATAAGGCCAATATCATTGGGGCAGGCAGCAAGGATACCAGGTATCACCCCCGCAGCAATATCTGTCCTTATGGTCTTTCTTAAGAAAAATAGCAATTCAATATAATGCTATCCTGATTTCAGGCATGCCTTAACAAAGCCGTAAAAAAGTGGCGAGGGCTTTGTTAGTCTTGATTTTAGTTCAGGATGCGCCTGAGTGGCTACGAAATATTTTAAATGGGGAAGCTCAATGAACTCTACAAGTCTGCCGTCTTTACTCATTCCAGAAAAAACTAACCCATTGTCCGTTAGCAGCTTGTGATACTCAGGATTTACCTCATAACGATGTCTATGTCTTTCTGAGACGATAGAGGAATCATAGAGTTTTCTCACTACCGTACCCTCTTTAACAACCGCTTCATACGCCCCCAGCCTCATTGTTCCGCCCTTTTCCTTAATCTCCTTTTGCTCCGGAAGAATATCTATAACTGGAAACGGTGCATGTGTGTCAAACTCAGTGCTATTTGCCCCATTTAGGCGGCAGACATTCCGTGCATATTCCACTACTGCCAATTGAAGCCCAAGACAAAGGCCAAGAAACGGTACGTTATCTTCCCTTATCTTTTTAATTATATCTATTTTCCCCTCTGTGCCCCTAACCCCAAAACCTCCAGGCACAATAACCCCATCAATGCCATCTAAAACAACTGTCTCTTTAATGTCTGTTGTTTCTATCCATTCAATGTTTATCCTGCAGCCAAAATGAGCGGAGCAATGATTTAATGACTCGATGATAGAGGCATAAGAATCTTCCAATTTTGTGTATTTCCCGCATATGGCAATAGTTATTTCACTTTTAGGCTTTCTGAGGCTTTCGATAAGTCTCTTCCATTTCCTCAGGTCAGGCGGTGAATAGATATTAAGCTTCTTATGAAGGATTTCTGCTAATCCTTCTTTTTCAAATATAACAGGTATTTCATAAATATCATCAACGTCTAAGCCGGTTATCACTGACTCAGAACTCACATCACAAAAACTTGATATTTTAGACCGTACCTCCTTGCTCAAGAATTCTGAGCACCGCCCTATAATAATATCCGGAAAAATTCCCCTCTGTTTTAATAAATTGACACTCTGCTGTGTTGGCTTAGATTTCTGTTCATTCACTCCATAGGGAATAGGGACATACGTTAAATGTATATAAACGATATTATCTCTGCCAATATCCTCCTTCATCTGTCTCATTGCCTCAAGGAAGAGTTCATTTTCAATGTCACCTACTGTCCCTCCAATCTCCACTATAACAAGATCAGCCGATTCCTCCTCGGCAACCTCATATATGTGCTTTTTTATTACATCTGTAACATGGGGAATGTATTGAACAGTCTTTCCTAAGTAGTCCCCTCTCCTTTCCTTCTCCCTTACCATGTTAAATATCTTTCCCATGGTCAAATTCCACTTGGACTGACACGAAATCCCCAGGAATCTCTCATAGTGCCCAAAATCCATGTCGACTTCTCCACCATCATCAAGGACAAACACCTCCCCATGTTCAAATGGGTTCATTGTTCCTGGGTCAACATTCAGATAACCGTCACATTTGATAGGCACTACATTCAATCTGGAAGAAAGAAGATAACCTATGGAAGCGGCTGCAATCCCCTTACCAAGGCCGGATAGAACTCCTCCTGTTACAATGATATATTTAGTTGTAGGCATAATGTTTTTCCCTAATTTCTACAAAAAAACTTATAGATAATATGCATTACAGTCAAGCTAAAAAAATTATGGCTTCTATCTAACAAGGTGATACAATGATTATGGCGATAAAAACAAAAAGGGGATTGGAAACAATCCCCTAATTCATTGATTTTAATGGTAGGCACGATGGGATTTGAACCCATGACCTCTACCGTGTCAAGGTAGCGCTCTCCCCCTGAGCTACGCGCCTATAATGTATGTAAAAAACTATTTATCAATTCCTATCTTGTTATGTCAAGAAAAATCGCCATTCATCCCCTTGCTCAAAACAGTTAATCCAATTTTTATATACTGAAGCCCTGAAAGTATAGTCAATAAGGCAACAAGCCAGAATAGATATATTTCAAAAAGCTGAATATTAAAACATCTATCAAATAATATAATTATTATAGTGACTACCTGTGAGAATGTTGTGGCCTTGCTTAAAATAGACGGCTTGATCTTTACCGGGTAACTGTTTAAATAAAGTACCAAAACCCCTAACAAAATAATAACGTCCCTGCTTACTGTTAAAACAGCCAGCCATGATGGAAGCATTTTAAACAGGGCCATGGTTATAAACGCAGCAACCAGTAGAATTTTGTCGGCTAAAGGATCAAGATAGGCTCCCATGTTGCTCTTTTTATGAAAGACCCTTGCAATAAATCCGTCTGCTGCATCGCTTATACCGGCGACTACAAAAACAACAAGAGATGCCAAAATCCTTTCATCGATCATATATATTATAAAAAACGGTACAAGAAGTATCCTAAAGATTGTTATCAAATTGGGAATATTCATTTTATAGTCAGTGTAAATCCTTGCTCGTTTATCTTATCAATTTCATATGAAAAAGGTTTTTCAGGGAACTCCTTCATTTTTTTTGCAAATAATTTTGAATCTGCGTTCACCCTGGCAGATAGTTTTATAGCGTCCTTTTTAAAGCTCTTTTCCAGCACAAATTTTATTTCGGGGAAGCTCTCCTTTAAGAATTTTTTAAAATCAATAAACTCCCTATAGTTTTTCAATCCCTTTAGCACTATGTCTATATTGTTAGCAAGTTTTTTGACAGGTTCTACACCCTTTATTATATATGAAATCATATCACCGGCCCAGCTATCTATAGCCAATCCTACCGAGCTTCTGTCATCCTTATGGTTATCTCCCAATACTGCTTCTCTATATCCTTGGGCAAGTATTACCCCATCGCTGACCCTTAATGCCTTTAAAAAAACTGACGCCCAAGACTCGCTATACAGATTTGCATCTCCTGTTATTACTATATCGGCAGAAAAAAGCTTTCCCCATTTTACAGCATCTTCATTGCTCAAGGTTATGCAAAGCATATCCTCATCATAATCTTCCTCTGGAGTAAAAAAAGATTTATTGATAACCCTAAACCCTTTACCTTCAAATAATCTGATAAGAGATAACTCCGTCTGCGTAAGGGATACTTGACTAAAAGGTTCATACCACCAGTATACCGGCGGAAAACCAACTTGTTTTTCAGAAACCAAAAAAAGCACACTGGCCTTAGCATTATCACTTTCAAGCAAACCAAGGCTTTCAAGATTTTGCTCTAAAAGAGACTTATTTACCCTCACCTTCATTAATACTTTTACATATTTATCCGTCTGAAACTCTGAAACTATTTGATAATCCTGAATTTCCTTTTTAGCTTTTGATAATATTTCTTCATCCAGTATTTGAAAATTATCAGCAACGTCCTGCAATCCAAGTTTTGTAATGAGATAAGTCTCAATCACCTTTAAAAATGCGTTATTTATTGCCCTGTTCTTGGCATGAGAAATGTTCTTGCCTATAATAATCCCTGTGCCTATAACTATTCCTTCATCAGTTACTGTCTCTCCCTGGCCTTTAGTGAAAGCAGCCTCTATAGAGGGAGTCAAAGAAAACAACAGGGACAGTGAAAGAAAGAGCAAAAAGCATAGAACTAATGAAAAATTAAAAAAATTAAATTCTTCGCTTAAGGTCCTAAAGGTATTTAGTTTTTTATTTTTATTATTTATGTGCATTGTTTCCTTACGAAACAGCTTTACAGGAATAAACTTTATACAATATTGGCTTTCATAAGGGCAACTAAAAATAACCGGATTTTTAGATAAACTCAAACGCCTTATCAATTATCCCCTGTCTACCTTCCGGATCAACCCATATTACATCTTTATCAGCCCTAAACCATGTAAACTGTCTCTTTGCATACCTCCTTGTATCCTGCTGAATAACCCTTATTGCCTCGTCAAGCCCCCATCTGCCATTTAGAAAATCAATAATATGCCTGTAACCAATAGCCTGCATTGACTTAAGCCTGGGGCTATAGCCTGCATCAAGAAGCTTTTTTGTCTCTCCAATTAGGCCGGCGTCAATCATTGAAAACGTCCTGTTGTTAATTCTTTCATAAAGTGTTTTTCGGTCAATATCCATGCAAAAATGCAAATAAGAAAATCTCCTATCAGAAAATCCATGTTCCTCTGTAACCTCTGAAAAAGGCCTCCCTGTAATGTTTATCACCTCCAACGCCCTAATAATTCTGATTTTATCATTAGGGTTAATATTATCTGAGGCTTTTTTGTCAAGTCTCAATAGCCTTTGGTACAAAACAGACAGTCCCTTCTTTTCATATTCTTTCTGCAAGACCCGCCGAGATTCAAATTCAGATGGAGGACATGCAAAAAGACCGCCTAAGAGCACCTTCACGTAAAGCCCTGTACCGCCAACTACAATAATAGGTATTTTTTTTTCATGGAGATCTTTAATTACTGGAAGTGCATAAGATAGAAAACATGCAGCATTAAATTCCTGATCAGGATCTGTTATATCTATGAGGTGATGTGTTACACCTTTTCTATCCTCCATAGAGAGTTTGGCTGTCCCTATATCCATTCCTCTATATACCTGCATGGAATCAGCGTTAATTATTTCTCCACCTGATTTCAAGGCTAATTCAACTGCAAGCATACTCTTCCCTGAACACGTGGGGCCGCTTATTATAATTAATTTCGGTAAATCTTTTGCCATTGTTTTTAAGTCAATATTTAACATTCTTTAAATATAGACCACCTGGTGGCGCCTTTACCCCGGCTTTTTGTCTATCTTTAGATTCCAGTATATCTCTAAAACAATCAACACTGATTTCACCTAAGCCTGCCATTATAATGGTTCCCATAATATTTCTGACCATATGTCTTAAGAATCCATTGGCCTCAAAGATAAAATATAACCAATTATGTTTGCAGGTTTTAATACCTGCATTTATTATGTTCCTGACAAAATCAGTCTTATTATCTCCACTTGAACAAAAGGCGGAAAAATCATGGATTCCACGAATAATCTCCATGCATTCTTCCATTGGTTTTAAATTAAGGTAACGAAAAATATGCCATGAATAATGTCTGAAAAAAGGGGATTGAAGTTTATCAGTATAAACTCTATATTCATAAACCTTGCTCTTTGCATCATACCTCGAATGAAATTTAAAGGACATATATCTTGCTCCTTTAATCAAAATACTGTCCGGCAGGAGAGAGTTAAGCCCCCTAAAAAAAGAATATGGGGTGATATTGGAAAAAACCCTGAAATTTGCTACTTGATGTAGGGCATGCACACCGGCATCTGTCCGTCCTGATGCAATAAGTGAAATATCCCCGCCAACCATTATTCCAATTTTTTCCTCTATAATTCCTTGTATGGTTTTCTTATCAGGCTGACGCTGCCATCCATAATAATTCGTTCCATCATATGCGATGGTCAGCCTTATATTTTTTTCCGTTCTATTATCCATTATCTAATGCTGCTACTATACATTACATTCCAACAATTTCCAGAAATTTAAAAAAAAAGGAAGGCCGGAAGCCTTCCTTTTTTACCAAAAAAATATTTATTCCATATCTGTTACCTTTTGGAATACTGAAAACGTGCCCTTGCAGAGCGTTGTCCATATTTTTTTCGCTCTTTTATTCTTGAATCTCTCGTAATGAATCCTGCTTTCTTTAATGGTTCCCTGAATTCAGGGCTTATCTTAAGGAGGGCCTTGCATATACCGTGTTTAATGGCCAAAACCTGGCCGGAAAAACCTCCACCCTTAACATTTACTGAAATATCATACCTTCCAATAGTATTAGTTAGTTCCAGTGGCTGAGCAACAATCATCTTTGCTACATCTGTGTCCACATAATCATCTATAGGTACCTTATTAATCATTACCTTTCCATCTCCTAACTTCATCCAGACCCTTGCTATAGCAGTCTTTCTCTTACCCGTAGCATAATAACTTTCTTCAGCCATTTAAATCTCCAATTTTTCCGGTTTTTGTGCTTGATGATGATGGTTTGGGCCGGCGTAAATCTTGAGTTTGGTTAATTGCCTCCGTCCAAGACTGTTCTTCGGAAGCATACCTTTCACGGCCAGCATTAAAAGTCTTTCAGGTTTTTTTTCAAGCATATCTGCTGCAGTAATCTCTTTAAGCCCTCCTGGATAGCCACTGTGTCTATAATAAATCTTCTTTTCTAATTTATTTCCAGTTAGTATAACCTTATCTGCATTAACAACTACAACATAATCGCCGGCGTCCATGTGGGGAGTAAAAATTGGTTTATTTTTACCCCTCAGTATTACTGCTATCTCAGTAGCCAATCTACCCAATACTTTTTCACCGGCATCCACCAAATACCATTTCTTATCTACCTCATGCTCTTTAGCAACAAAGGTTTTCATTTTTATAATATAACCTCTTTAATGATTAAAAGTATAATAAATCACAAATATCTTTAGAGTAAATCGTACTTATCAGTTTGCACTGCTCACAGACCAATACAGTATTTTAATACCTCTATTTTATATTTTTTTTTCGTTTTGTCAATTTTATTATCACAACTTATTAATTTTTTAGGCTGCAATTTCCCTGAATATTGAACCTTTATCCGACGTTCTTGTGGCGGGCTGAACCCATGAACGGTTACAAGTTTAGCTACATAAATAAATATTAGGTTAATGTCAAGAATATTTAAGAATATTTACGAATTAATAAATTTAATATTGACAGATAAATATTTAATTGTTAATTGACCATTAGATGTCAGCAAATAATAAATAAAAGAAATCAAAGCGCCCGTAGCTCAGTTGGATAGAGCGCCGGGCTTCGAACCCGTAGGTCGCAGGTTCGAGTCCTGCCGGGCGCGCTATATAAATAAATATGGGCCGTTAGCTCAATTGGCAGAGCAACTGACTCTTAATCAGTAGGTTAGAGGTTCGATTCCTCTACGGCCTATCAAAAAAATTAAAGGGCTAACCAAGAGGTTAACCCTTTTTTATATGTTGTAATTTTTTTGCCAGCCATCCTCTGTCTCTTTCAACTTTACTGCAAGTTTCCTCTTGTATAATATGTAGCCTTGACATCAAATCTAATTTTGGAAAATAAATATTCTATTGATATTGATAATCACAATTTAGAAAAAGGTGAACTCCCTCAAAAAAGTAGAATTAGATGTGATAAAATTTATACATTATCAAAAAATATTGTTGTAAAAAAATTCAATAAAATCAATAAAGAGACTTTTGATTTGATAAAACAAAAATAAGCTCTTTAATTAACGATAAAAATGAATCATAATAAGGTTATCTGTAAAATCCTCAGAAGC
>CAYSWP010000072.1:0-7854 GCA_964434795.1 uncultured Desulfobacteraceae bacterium
GGTAACCTTTTTTGATGGATAGGTCTAATGTGTCTTTAAGGATTTCTTCTATTCTCTTTTTCATAAATCTATTCCTTGCCTGTTTATAATAAAAAAATAGCCTTAACCAGCAGGCTACTTTTTTAATTTATTCTTTGTGATTTCTAAGGTGCCAAGCGCAATGGATAGCAAAAATTGAACGGCATTAGTTTTATAACCAAACTATTGAATCGACCGGCACTGAACCTCTGAATCCCGATTTCATCGGGAAAATTTGAACCTGAATGATTGCTATTTCTTTAATTTAGCCTATTATAAGATTAATATCAAGGATTTCGTAAAAGACATTGTTGCTTACCGAATCTTGCGAGAAATTACTATTATTTTCAAGTAGATACTTCTTGCATCCCTCAATCTGCATTCTATGATAATTTGTAGGGTTGTAACCACAATTAACCTGCAGATGAGGATGAATCAGGCTGGGTCCAGATTGTGGCATGTAGTTCCAATTTACATATAAATATTCCACCTGAGGGTCAAAATCAATAACCCTTTGAATAAATAAAAGTATGGCGGAAAAGGTATCCACCATTTTTTTGGGCGTCAAATCCTCTATTCCTATATAGTGTTCTTAAGATAAGATCGATACGCCGGCGTATTAATCGAACGGAACAAGATTTGGTATCAGTGTTGCCTGAACAAGCAGCTATTGATGTTCAGGGCCATTGAAAAATCGCAATTTGTGGCCTTCCGACAGGCAAATATAATGATGCATAAAGAACAACGGAAGGACATTCACATCAAATACAAGGAAGAGACTCTTTATATGAAGCAATAGGGCTGCGCAAGAGCCTATAACAGCCAATATGTGCCCTTCTCAATGTTTGATGTTCTTTTTGAAGATGAAGCATGTAAAATGAAAGAAAGAAATATATCAGCGCCAAACTTGCAACTAAATGCACTATCACTGTAACCTGAACTATCAAGAGGTTTCTAAATATTTGGGGAAATAAATATAGTGCCCACAGTTCGAATCGTAAAAGAACACGATATACCGATTATTGTTAGTAATGTCGCTTTTTTTAGACACATTCTCAGTTATCCCCCATGGCATCTTCGAGGGAAAAGTCCCCTGTCTCTATTTTCTTCCAATCTATACAGTACTCCAATAATGTGTATTAATGCACGCGCAGTTTCTTGCCTCTGTTACTTCAAACAGCATCTATTTCAAAAAAATTGTTGTGTAGGTTTATAGCCTTGAGTTTATTTAAACTGTGCGGTTAGCTTTTAGCCATTAGCAATTAGCTTTTGGATAAAACTGTTCAATATCCTCTTTATTTTATTGATCTGTTGATTAAGTTCTCTAAAATCTCTCATTTCCACCCCCTTTTTAATGCTAATCCCGCCTCAGATAGGCGGGACTGATGGCTAACCGCACAGGTCGAGTTTATTTAAACTTATCAAACTGCATGGTAGTAAAGGCAGAATGGATGATTAGGTGTTTCACCACTCCCGTTTTATATCTGAAAATATCTACTTGTGTACTACCGACAAATTTCCAGGGGACAATAAGACAGTTTTTTGTTAAAGGGAATGCCTCAGTTGTTTGACCAAATATCCGGCCATAGAGCTTATCCCTTTCTCTAAATATTGTAAGATGATAATCTTGAAATTTATATTCTCCAACTAAGGCATTAAGGGCATTTGAATCCAATTTTGCATATCTTCGAGGCACTGCCGGCGGCAGCATTGATGGCAGAATATAATCTATCAGCATTCCTAAAGGTTGCAACTCCAAAGGGCTATTGTAGTTTCCACCATTGAATACGGCAACCAGATCTACTTTTGGGCATATAAATATGCACTGCCCGCCATTACCTTCCGCCCAATACCCTTCAATAAGTTGATTATTAATGAGGTGTTTTCCCCTCCACCAGAGATACCCATAGTCTCTATTGTTCTTTGATTTTGTATGAGATGTGGTAGATTCTTCAATCCATGCCTTTGAAACTATTTGGTTACCTTTCCATGTTCCACCATTTAAGACCATATAGCCAAATTTTGCCATGTCCCTCGGCCTCATTTTGGCATTACCAGCGAGCCATACCCTCCCTTTTGGCGATAAACCCCATTGAAACCCTGAGATGCCCAAGGGTTCAAACAAATATCTGTTTGCAAATTCAGAAACCGATATCTTTGATGTTTTTGAGATAATTTCACTCACCAATATCAGGCTGCTGCTGTTATAGGCCCAGTGCTTGCCGGGTTGGAAGGCCATTGGTAAATTCAGCGCATACTTAACCCAGTCATTGGTTTTATGCATTTTTCTTTCACATTCAAATGGCGGGGTTGCGTGATCATCACAGTCATATCCTGAGGTCATAGTCAGCAAGGCCTTTAAGGTAACATATTTTGCTCTCTTGTCCCATTTTTCCTCTAACTCATAGTCCTTGAAGTAGGTATAGACCCTCTCATCTATACCTTTAATAAACCTATGATCAATGGCTATGCCAACCAAAATAGAGCCAATTGACTTGGTGGCGGATCTGATTTCGTGGAGTTTTTCGCCGTTAAACCCGTCAAAATATTCTTCGAGCACAAGCTTTCCGCTTTTTACAAGCAGTACGCTGTGTATGTTTTTGTAACTCCCGTCAAGAATATTGTGCATAAGTTCAATGATTTTTATTACATCAATATTCATGTTGCCTAAAGAATCAGTCTCCCAACCATCACCTGTTTGTTGAGGCGCTGTATATACATATTTATCCCGGGATAGGCCGTGGCATTTTACAGACCACATCAAAATAAAGATGAGACAAAGAGGTAATAGTTTTGAATTTTTAAAAAAATGTTCTCTCATTTTCCTCCTCTCATTTATTTTCTATTTTAATTGGGGGATAGGCTCAGGCGTATTTTAAGATGGAATAAGGCATTGCAAGGTAAAAAGTAAAAAGTTACACTGAGATTAAAGCTAAAGGCTATTTAGAACTGTGCTGACTCGAAGCAGGCGTATAGGTAAAAGGCTTCGAATAGAAAATAGACTGTCTATAACTTAAAAGGTTGAGATAGTGTCTTTATGTCCCTTCCTGGGTATAGGTTATGAGATTTTTTTTAAAAGTTTAGCATCCAATTTATCTTTTTCTCTTTCGGTGGACATTTTATTTTTTATAAGCTTATCTAATGAAATGACTGGTACCTTTAACTCCTCAGCTTCAACAATTATTTTGTCTTCGTCTGCCTCATCGAATGTTACGCCATCAATTTGTGTAATTATGTCTATCCTTCGAGGGGCCACACCAATTTGAAAGATAATACCTTCACAGGCAAAATCGTTTTCATTTAATTGATCTAAGGGCGCGCCAAATCGTTCCAAGACTTTATAGATTTTCTTTGAATTAACCTCATCCGATTTGACCCAAATATCTATATCTCCGGTTGCCCTGGGATATCCATGGGCGCCCAATGCGTAAGCGCCAACGAGAATAAAATCAACTTGTTCTTCCAATAACAGTTGCAACATCTCTTTGTAATCTTTGTTCAGCATTTTGACCCCTCACAAATGACCAGGCATCTTGAGTTATTTCCCACATTATAGATAACAGTTCAGCCTTGTCCATTTGTACATAACCGTCATCTAAATCTTCATTTAAACCTAATCGTTTAACAACTTTTCTATTTGCATCCATATTATCAGTTCCTTCATCTCATGGAGAATTCATAATAGCAAGAATATCGATCCAACTCAAGGCCTTTACAGATAAGGCTAAGATACCTTTCAAAAAATTCTCGTAACTTCTCAAAAAGGCAAGGCATTCATGTAGCTTCCCCCTTTTATCCGCCAGTGTTTTTGGCGGGTTTAAAAGGGGGATTGAGGGGGATTTATTCTAAAGCTGCCCGGACTTATTGAGATGTTATAAATGTTTTACATAGAAACCATTTTAACAGCATCAAAAATAAATTTTCCACTGAAAAACAGGAGAAAAACCCCGCATATCCCAAAGCTAATTTTCTGAAATCCCTTGCCAAAAAATTTGCCTCCCTTAAATGAGAGCGCCGATAAAAAATAAAACCATACAAGGTCACATAACCAGTGAACAAACATGAAAATTATAAATCCTAACACACCGAATTTGAAGGAATTGAAAATCAGGGCAGCCCCTATCGTAGCCCACCAAATAAGAAAATATGGATTTCCTATGGTTAGGAGCACGCCGGATATAATTGGGGAATGGGAATATTTACTCGAAGTGATCTCGGGTTGTGTCATACTGCGAAACATGCCGATACTCATAAATAAAAGGAACAACCCACCTACAAAAGCTATGCCGGCTTTTATATAAGATAATTTGAGAAAATATCCAAAGCCATAAAAAATGGATATCATAAGCGGAAACTCAATGATCCCATGGCCTATTGCAACAAAGGCCCCGGCATGGGGAGAGCTGCTGCCTTTTCCTAATGTGACGGCACTGATAGGCCCAGGCGCCATTACACCAGACAGGGATATAATTACTGCCTCAAAAAGAAAGGTTAAAAGAGACATATTTTTTCCTTGATCTATACCTTCTCCCAGTTACCAGGATTCATAATGCCGTTTGGATCTAAGGAAGACTTTATTTTTTTAATCAGCTCGGCAGTATTTGGATCCATTTTTTCCATTGTCATTTGTTGTGCCTCTCTCTCACCCTTCCATACCATGCCGCCTAACTCAAACGTCACCCTGTTTGACTCTTCAATTGCCTGTCTCGTTTTTTCAATATCCTCTTCATCTGCCCTGTTAAAGGAATAATTAAACCCAAACATTATGCTGTTCCCCATTAATACTTGATGAACATAAGAACACAACATTCCATGTTTGTGTGCTATCTCTATCCCCCTTCTCCATGCCTCAGGAACCTTATCTATTGGAAGTATGGCCCCTGTATATTCAAAGCCTCCGCCTTTTCTAAAATCTGCGGCCAGGGCGGCTAAAGGCGGAACATCGAGAAATCTTTTTTTTAGGGCCGGGTGCAGATCCTTTACAAAGGAAATCTTTTTCCCGCCCTTATAATCTCTAAATAAGGTCTTATACATATTCTTTTTTAGTTCCAGCTCCTCCTTAGTATGGCCTGACACGATAATGATGTAGAAAATATGGTTCATCCAGTCCGGCTTCTCCTGGTTTATAAGGAAGAAATCTTCAAGTAGGTCCAGATATGTGACCTCAGCGATAATCTCTGTTATTGAATCTATATCATCTGCTGAAAAGGCCAGGACTTCCCTGTATTTCGGCTTGGGATAAATTTTAAGGGAAAGCTTTGTCACAATCCCGGTTGTGCCATACCATCCAATAAATAGCCCTGACAAATCCGGCAGAGGACCCCTTGTAAACCAGTATGGGCTGACAGAGGAAGATCCTGTCCTACATATCTCGCCTGTTGGTAGAACTACCTCCATACTGTTTATCATATCGGAGTTAACCCCGTATCGCGGTGATATATGGCCGTGCCCCTGAATAAGCGCATTGGCAACTACAGTTACTGTAGGTGGCGCCTCCGGGATTGAGTGCTGGAATTTAGGGTGGTTTTTTTCAAGATATGTCTTTAACGCCGCCTGAGACACGCCTGCCTCGATTAGGGCATATCTGCTTATCTCGTTTACCTCGATTATCTTATTCATCCTTTTCATGTCCATTACAATTCCGCCTTTATTGGGCACGACAAGGGCAGACAGGGTGAAACCTCCGCCTAAAGGGGTAACAGGGATTTTCTCTTTATTTGCCAGGGTAATAATACGTTGTACCTCGTCTACAGTTTCCGGCATGACAACATAGTCAGCATTTCGAGGCATTTGTGCGCCTGAGTCTCTTGAGTAAATAAAAAGTTCCTCAGGGCTGTTTGATACCCTTTCTGCACCAACAATACTAACTATCGAGCTATAAATATCCATAAGATCTCCTTAATTTCAGAAATGTTTGGCAAGATTTTGTAACATCTCAATAAGTCCGGGTAGCTTAAGAGAAAATCCCCCTCAATCCCCCTTTACAAAGGGGGAAGCTATAGGAATGCCCTGCCTTATTGAGTTACATCTCGTCATTCCGGCGAAAGCCGGAATGACGAGATGTAACCCGGACTTATTGAGATGTGACGATTTTTACCCCTTCTGTTAATAATTCTGCAAGTCTTTTACAGCGCCTGTTTTGTATTTTCCTTGACTATCTTCTGAGTGTGGCTATCAATCTATGAGGTTCTATCAAAAGATCGAGGGCATCGTTAATACCATGTACAACTACATTCGATGCTATTAATGCCTCTGTTGCAGCCCCTTCCTTTCCTAATACACAGATTCCAATGGCAGATTCCTTAAGCATAGAGACATCATTGGCTCCGTTTCCTATGCCTATTGTTTCGGTTTTTCCTTTTCCTAAGATAAGATCGAGTTTTTGGGAATCTTCGTCTCCTTTATATATCTTAAACAATGTAACGTTCAAGCCTTTTACCAATTGCTCTGCATTTTTATTTGTATCTGCAGTAACGACAAAGATATTCACGTGGTTGGTCAAGAGGGACAATCTTTTCTTTACGCCTGTTATGATATTTCCGTCAAAGGCAATTGTCCCGTTAAGATCCAGGATTAGATTCTTGATTATAAATTCACCTCTGCCTGGAATATTAAAATTTAACATTTATTATCATCTCCTTTTACTATAAATCGTCTAACTGTATCATGTGAAAATGTCAAAATATTATTTTATTTTTTAGACAAAAGGGGAAACATGGAGAGGTTTAACATCTCAAATATTGAGGATAAACGGACAGGAGTAAAACGGCCAATTTATAAAGCGAGAAAGTTAATGGATACTGAATAAGAAAACCGGTCCTATGCCTTAGAATTAAGATCTTGATAGAATTTATTAACCCTTGTTATGTAGGTTCTGGTCTCGCTGGGTAATTTGCCGGGATTTCTCTCAAGGTTCCCCATGCCCCAGTTGTAGGCAGCCAAAGCGCTGTTAGTATCATTGTCATACCTCTTTAAAAGGCCTTTGAGGTATTTTGTTCCGGCCATGATGTTTTCATAGGGGTCGTAAGGATTCTCCACGCCGAGCTCTTTAGCCGTTTCAGGCATTAGCTGCATGAGCCCCATTGCTCCCTTTTTTGATGTGCATTTTGTATCAAAATCGCTTTCAGCCTTAATAACAGATGCTATAAGGTTACGGTCAACATCATAACAATTTGATGCGTGATCTATGATGTGGTCTAAATCCGTTTTTGGACTGATTTCTTCCTTTGGCTGGAAGGGGTGTCGGATTTTTGACACATCTAATACAGGAAGGTTGCCCTGCCCCCATAGATTGTCATAAGACGTGTCTCCTGTTACAGTCTTTAGTAAAGAATAGTCAATCTGAGCTTTAATAATCTGTATTAGTTTATTGACTGCATTTTTATCTAAGGACAGACCCTCCGGTGAAAGGTTAATATTAGAGTAACCATCTTTCATGCTGCTTTGCAGCCATGTGTTAAATGATTTGACACGGTTTTTGTTCTCCTGACTTGACTCCCCATCACCTTTGCTTGCATGGTATATGTTGGGTGTGTTTAGTCTAATGCCTGCGAAATTATCATATTTAATATACATGCCTGTATTTTCCATAAAAAATAATTGTGACTACTCACGTAGTCAGGTTGAAGCTGTTTAGACTGAAGGCTGAAGGGGTCCAAAAAGCACAATTGACGCACTTTTGTAAAAAAAGAGCAGATTCTCGCGCCAAACATGGCTTCAAAACGAACCTTATTCTCTTTTATCTTAATCCCGCCTTTAGCGGGACCTTCAGCCTAACCATCTGAGTTACAAATAATATTCTAAATTAATGCCATTTTCGTGCCAGAATGTTATTAA
>CAYSWP010000073.1:0-7838 GCA_964434795.1 uncultured Desulfobacteraceae bacterium
CTTAAACTATTAAATATATCAAATTAATCTAAGAAAGTGAAGACACTAAATGAATATCAAGGATTAAAAGTTATTAAAATCAGGTATTTTGTGGCTATTTGCCTTTGCTGATTTGTGTCTTATCCCCAATAAGACTGCCAAACTAAATTTTCGCCTGAGAACGATGGTCTCCCTGAATAATGCAATAAGCTGGGGTTATTATCTATCTGCCATAGCTCTTGACAATAGCTATGCAGATGCTTATTTTTTCATTGTAAAATTTGACAAACCTGTAAATCGTAAAATGCTCATATGTGTCATGCGCACATATGTACTTAAACTACATAAAACTTATTTGTTTACTTTTTATTTTTTGTCAAACCATCAAAACCCACGGTAAAGAAGGGGTACTGAGTTATGAATGGCATTGATATCAAAATAAATAATAAAGATGATCGAAAAGAAGGCCATCAAAAAATAGATATGGAAAAAGGTGAAAACTTAAAGAAGAACGATAGAGTACTAACGGGCAAGGATAAAGACGATAAGACTAAAAAACTAAAGGATAAAACCAGACAAGAATTGCTGAAGAAAATCAAGGAAATTGAGGAAGAGTCCGAAAAAAATTATAATCTTTACACGCGTACATATGCAGAGATGGAAAATATAAAAAAGAGTGGAAAAAAAGAGAGAGAAGATTTAGCTAAGTATGCCAACGAATCTCTCATTAAAGACATTCTTCCAGTGATAGATAATCTTGAAAAGGCAATATCTCACGCAAAAGAAGGGAGTACTTCCTCTGGCCTACTTGAAGGGGTTGAGCTTACTCTGGATTTAATGAAGAAAACATTAAAAAAAACGGGTATTAAAGAAATCGTGGCAGAAGGTAAACTATTTGATCCTAACTTCCATGAAGCAATTTTGCAGCAAGAAGATAACGAGACTAAACCAGGCCATATTATCAAGGAATTTCAAAAGGGGTATCTCTTAAACGGACGCCTTATTAGGCCGTCAATGGTTATTGTTGCTCAAGGGAATAAAGAAAAGAAAGAAAATTTGGTTTAACAAGAAAATATATTCTAAAATACGTTTTTTAAGGAGGAAGAAATGGGTAAAATAATTGGAATAGACTTGGGAACTACTAATTCCTGTGTAGCACTTATGGAGGGAGGAGATCCAAAAGTAATTGCAAATGTGGAAGGAAACAGAACTACACCATCTGTTGTAGCTTTCACTGACAGTGGTGAAAGACTTGTAGGACAAACTGCAAGAAGACAAGCGATTACTAACCCTGACAATACAATTTATGCGGTTAAGAGATTGATAGGGAGAAAATTTGATTCACCCGAGGTTAAGAGTGATATTGAGACAACAGCCTTTAAGATAGTAAAGGCTAAAAATGGTGACGCCCATGTAAATGCCAGAGGTAAGGATTACAGCCCGGCAGAGATATCATCAATGACCTTACAAAAGATGAGACAAACCGCTGAAGAGTATCTTGGTGAAAAGGTGAATGACGCCGTAATTACCGTTCCTGCCTATTTCAATGATAGTCAAAGACAGGCAACAAAGGATGCCGGAAAAGTAGCAGGACTGAATGTTCAGAGAATCATCAACGAACCTACAGCGGCCGCCCTTGCATATGGCTTGGATAAAAAAAAGGATGAGAAAATAGCGGTGTTTGATCTCGGAGGAGGCACCTTTGATATTTCTATATTAGAGATTGGTGATGGGGTCTTTGAGGTTAAGGCAACAAATGGTAATACACATTTAGGCGGAGAGGATTTTGATCAAAAAATTATAGAATATCTGGCCGATGAATTTAAAAAAGACCAGGGAATTGATCTGAAAAACGATAAGATGGCCTTGCAACGCTTAAAAGAGGCAGCTGAAAAGGCGAAGATGGAGCTTTCCACTTCAATGGAGACAGACATTAACCTGCCATTTATTACGGCTGATGCAAGCGGGCCAAAACATATGAATATAAAGCTAACCAGGGCAAAACTGGAGGCCCTTGTAGGGGACCTGATTAATGAAACCGTAGAACCCTGTAAACTTGCGCTACGTGATTCTAACTTAAAGACCAGCGAGATAAATGAGGTTATCCTGGTTGGCGGGATGACAAGAATGCCGAAGGTTCAAGAAAAGGTAAAGGAAATTTTTGGAAAAGAACCCAATAAGGGCGTAAACCCTGACGAGGTTGTCGCCACCGGTGCCGCCATACAGGGTGGTGTATTAAAGGGCGATGTAAAGGATGTTTTATTGCTTGACGTTACACCTCTTTCCCTGGGAATCGAGACGCTTGGTGGAGTCTTCACAAGACTTATCGAAAAAAATACAACTATACCTACGAAGAAAAGTCAAACATTCTCTACGGCAGCGGATAATCAGCCTGCAGTGTCTATCCACGTTCTTCAGGGCGAAAGAGAAATGGCAACATACAATAAAACCCTTGGCCGTTTTGAATTGGTTGGCATTCCGCCGGCTCCAAGGGGTATGCCTCAGATAGAGGTAACGTTTGATATTGACGCAAACGGCATTGTTAATGTGTCTGCCAAGGATTTAGGAACTGGAAAAGAGCAGTCTATTAAGATAACTGCCTCAAGTGGGCTCACCGAGGAAGAAATCGATAAACTTACCAAGGATGCTGAGCTTAATGCAGAGGAAGATAAAAAGAAGAGGGAACTTGTTGATGCCAGAAATTCCGCTGACTCTTTAATCTATTCCACAGAGAAGTCACTCAAGGAGGCAGGCGACAAAATTGATGCCGGAACCAAGGGAGAGGTTGAGAGTGCCACCTCCATGCTAAAAAATGCAATGGAGGGAGAAGATACAGAAGAGATTAAGAGACTTTCAGAGGAACTTACCAAGGCTTCCCATAAAATAGCTGAGATCTTATATGCTCAGGCCGCCGGATCTCAAGGACAGCCAGGAGCAGACACAGGCGCAGGCGGACAAGAATCTGCTGCAAAGGATGAGGAGGTTGTAGATGCTGATTTTGAGGAAGTAAAAAATGACACCAAATAGCATCCCTTGCTTTAAAAAGGCCATTGCCGCATTAATTGCGGTGATGGCCTTTTTTGTTTTTTCCTGTGAAAGGAGGATAGTCATAGAAGAACCTCCTCTCAAGAAAACAACCCCGGAGAAGCTGGTAGTAGATCACTTCGCCATGGCCGAGCATTATTTGAATGAAAAAAATTACGATAAGGCCTTAATGGCTTATGACAGGTACCTGATAAAATTTCCACAAGGAGACAGGGCAAAGGAAGCAAAAACCGGAAAAGCTAATATATATTATAAGAAAGGTATATTTGACAAGGCCTTGCCTCTCTTCCTGGAGGTTATAGATCAATACCCTACAGAAAGAAGGGCTGAAATTCATTTTTTATTAGCTAAAACATACTTTCATCTGAAAAGATATCCGGAATCGAGGCTATCGGCGTTAAGGTGGCTTGAACTTTATAAATATTATCCGGGAAAAGAGGATTTGTATTATCTCTTAGGCCGGAATTTAATTGAATTAAATGAAAATGCAAGGGCTTTTTACTGGTGGCTAAAATCAATTGATTCGTCACTTATTTCACCGGAAAAGAGGGAAGATATAAGTCATAGGCTTTTAGATATCATATTTCAGGCCAAAGAAAGTGAGCTAAAAGAGATGACTGTCTACGCAAAAGAGAGTGATTTTATCAATCCTATTTACTATCGTCTTTCAATGGACTATCTTTTTTCAGAGAGACTGGATGAGGCCCGTGAAGCTGCAATAAAGGTAGTTAGATCAGCACCGGATGGGGAATGGGCATTTAAAGCCAGGGAAGTGCTAAAAAAGATTGATGAAAGGCTTGAAGCTGACCCTAATGTTATAGGCTGCCTTTTACCTTTGAGTGGCCCTTTTAGTATATATGGGCAGGAAGTTTTAAATGGCCTTGAGCTCGGACTTGATGTATTTCAGGAAACTGACGAGCGACTTTCCTTATTAGAACTGGCAATAAGGGACACACAAGGCAACCCTGAAATAGCCATAAAAAACTTGAGGGAATTAGCAGAGGATAAGAAGGTAATTATTAATATAGGACCTCTAATCAGCAAGGTAGCCAAAAATGTTGCTGAAAAGGCCCAAGAACTTGGAGTTCCTAATATCACCTTGAGCCAGCAAGAGGACATCACAGAAACAGGAAATATGGTTTTTCAGAACTGCCTTACGCCGGATGATCAGATAAAAAGCCTATCTGATAAAGTTATGTTGGAAATGGGACTGAGAAGATTTGCCATATTATATCCTGCAAATGCCTATGGCCGATATTTTATGAATAAATTCTGGGATGAGGTTGAATCCTCAGGTGGAGAAATTACTGCTGTTGAGTCTTATAATACTGAAGAGACGGATTTTGCAATTGAGATAAAAAAGATAGTCGGTCTTTTTTATCCAAGACCTGAATTAGATATGGAAACTGAAGACCTAATAGTTCCGCCCAAGGAGACTGCTGAATCCGAGGAGGAATTAGAGCCTATTATTGATTTTGATGCCGTGTTTATACCTGACAGCTATGAAAGGGTTGCCCTTTTAGCCTCTCAGCTTGCATATCACGATGTCAAAGGGGTAAATCTCTTAGGGACAAGTCTTTGGAACTCTCCAAAACTTATAGAGATGGGCGGTAAATATGTCCGAAGGTCAATATTTCCATCTGGTTTTTTTGCACAAAGTAAAGATCAAAATGTAAAATCTTTTGTTGAACAATACAGGTCTTTCTTTGGAGAAAATCCAGGGTTTCTTGCTGCCATAGGCTACGATACCATAAGAATAATTAAAGAAATCTTAAAGGAAAACAGGACTAATTTAAGAACGAGAGAAGATTTACGGTCAGCACTAACTGAGAGCAGTACTTTTGATAGTGTTACCGGTCAAATGGTGTTTGATAATAAAAGAAGGGCGAAAAGAACTCCAATCTTGTTGACAATTATTGGAAATCAGTTTTTTCCTATGCCGTGATATCCTGTTAACCATACCGCAGATATTCGTTCACTATAAGTCAACTCCTATCGTCTAAAGTAGATAGCTTGAAAAACAAACGCACAGTTGGTTAAACATTCAACGTGTTATTTATATGCCGGTTTCTGATTTGTATTCAAAGGAATACTACAGACTAAATATCTACAGCCTATCTACCTTTATACCCAAAACCCTTTCCCATATTCCGATTATTTTAAAATAAAATAATATATTTTTCTTGACACACAATATATAGATATTTATAATAAGAAAATCACAACATATTCTAATATTAAGATGATATTGAATTTAAGCTTTGGAGGGTGACATGAAGGGGGAAATGATTTTAGTCTTGAGAAATGGAAATTTAATACCAAACTCACTGAAGTGGGACGATCGCGAAATAAGCGATATTTTAAGCACTATGAACCAAATCAACGGAGACCAGGCGAAAACAATAACCAGATCTTTGAGAGAAAGCCTGGAAAAGATGGGTCTTAACGAAATCAGGCTTCCCCTGTTAGAGCAAATAATAAATGGCAAGATGTTGGAGTATGGTTTTAAAAATGCAAGCCCAATCCATCTAAACCAACAATTATTCACGAAGAAAAATGGTCTCAGTCTATCTGAAAACGCGATTATGGTTCTTAAAAAAAGGTACCTTAAAAAAGACAATGATGGTAATGCCATTGAAACGCCGGAACAGATGTTCAGGAGAGTAGCTCACCATATAGCAATGGCTGAAAAAAATTATAAAGGTAAAGATGAAATAGAAAAAATTGAAAAAAAATTCTACGAAATGATGACTGAATTAAGATTTCTGCCAAACTCCCCAACCTTAATGAATGCAGGCACTGGATTAGGCCAGTTAGCCGCCTGTTTTGTCCTGCCGGTGGAAGATAGCATGGATGGTATTTTTGATTCCCTAAAACATGCCGCTCTTATACATAAATCCGGCGGAGGAACGGGCTTTGCCTTTTCTCGAATACGAGCAAAAGACAGTAGAGTTGGCACAACAGGAGGAGTAGCCTCAGGTCCGGTTTCCTTTATGAGAATATTTAACACTGCCACAGAGCAAGTAAAACAGGGAGGGACCAGAAGAGGGGCCAATATGGCGATATTAAGGGTTGACCACCCAGATATAATGGAGTTTATCCACTGCAAAGATGATGACAGGGAACTCAATAATTTTAATATATCCGTTGCATTAACCAAAGAATTCATAGATGCGTTAAATCATGGCAAAACCTATTCCCTTATAGACCCTATGAGTAATAAAAAGATGGCGGAATTAAACTCCAGGGAAGTTTATGATTCAATAGTAAAACAGGCGTGGAAAAATGGAGACCCTGGAATTATTTTTCTTGACAGGATAAATAAAGATAACCCTACACCGGAGATAGGTGAAATAGAAAGCACCAATCCATGTGGAGAGCAACCTCTTCTACCCTTTGAGGCATGCAATCTTGGCTCAATAGACCTTTCCAAGTTTATAATCAATGATGGAGGTAAAATAAAAATTAACAAAAAAGCACTGGGAGAAACCGTCGCCCTATCTATAAGGTTTCTGGATAACGCTATAGATATGTCTAATTATCCATTAGATAAAATTGATGAGCTGGCAAAGGGAAATAGGAAGATAGGCTTAGGGGTGATGGGATTTGCTGATATGCTTTATCAGATGGATATACCCTATAACAGCAAGAAGGCCCTTTCAATTGCTGAGGATGTGATGTCTTTTATTCAGGCACAATCAAGAAAGGTTAGCGCTGAGTTGGCAGAAGAAAGAGGTGTATTTAAAAACTTTGATAAAAGTATCTTCAAAGATAGCAGCCCCTGCAGAAATGCCACTACAACTACCATAGCACCAACAGGCACCCTTAGCATTATTTCCGGATGTTCCAGTGGTATTGAACCCTTATTTGGTTTAAGCTTTGTAAGAAATGTTATGGATGGTGATAAATTATTGGAGGTAAATCCTCACTTTGAAAAAATTGCACAAGAAAGAGGGTTTCTTACCAAAGAGCTTATGCATAATATAGCCAAAAAGGGGACATTGAAAGGCATAGATGAGATACCCGCTGATGTTAAAAAGGTCTTTGTAACAGCACACGATATAAGCCCTGAGTGGCATGTAAAGATGCAAGCGGCCTTCCAAAAATATACTGAAAATGCTGTGTCAAAAACCGTTAACTTACCTCATGACGCCACGCCTAATGATGTTCTAAATGTTTACAACCTTGCATATGAGCTTGGGTGCAAGGGCGTAACGATTTATAGGGACGGAAGCAAAAATAAACAGGTATTATCCTTTGATAAAAAGGATGACAAAGATAATTTTTCCAAGGCCATGAAGGATAGACCTGAAACAGTGAAAGGATTTACTACAAAGATAAAAACAGGGTTAGGCAACCTTTACCTTACTGTCACTGAATTCGATGGGAGACCTTTCGAGGTTTTTGCCTTAATCGGCAAATCTGGAAAATCTACTGCTGCAAAGACAGAGGCCATTGGCAGATTGGTTTCTCTTGCCCTTAGGTCCGGTATAAAGGTTGATCATATTATCGAACAGTTAAAAGGCATAAGCGGTGAGCATCCGCTTTTTCAAAAAGACGGCTTAGTACTATCAATACCAGATGCCATAGCAAAGTCGTTGGAGAATAAATATTTAAAAGGAAATAAATCCTCAAAGAACGAAAAGTCTCTGGCGGTAGAAGTTTGCCCTGAGTGTGGTGAGCCTATTAATTTTGAAGAAGGCTGTATGACATGCCATTTCTGTGGCTATACCAAATGCAGCTAAATAATCTTTTTGCTTATTTACCCCTCTTTCCTGTAACATATCAGCCCACACTTCAGACACCTGGCGGAC